>JAZTWS010000218.1:0-2130 GCA_045636005.1 Eubacteriales bacterium
TCCACCGAAGGCACCGCCTCATTGCGCAACCAACTCGTCAAGCGTTCCGAAGCGGTACCCTTCACGTTTCAGTTCGCGGATCACATCCCGCAAAATTGTCGCGTTGGTCGCCGACGTAGGGTGAAGGAGCATAATTTCGCCATTGTGGACATTGGAAAGAATCTTTTGCTTGGCCGCTTCGGGCGACATTTGCCGATCGTTATCCCAATCGGCATAGGCAAAGCTCCAAAAAATCGTTTTATAACCAAGCGCCTTGGCATATTTCATATTTTCCTCGGTGAATTTTCCTTCAGGTGGACGGTAATAGGGCGAAAGCTTCTTCCCCGTTGCCTCGGTATAGACGCGTTCCAGCGCATCCACCTCGGCTTTGAAATCTTCGATGGATGCACATTTCGTCATATCCTTGTGCGACGCCGTATGATTGCAAACGAGATGCCCCTCATCTGCCATACGACAAATAAGCTCACGATTTTTGAGTATCAAATTTTCAAGCACGAAGAAGGCACCCGTCACCTTCTCATCCTTCATCACGTCAAGAATTTTCTCAATATTTCCGTTTTCATAGCCCGCGTCGAAGGTCAAATATACTACCTTTTCGCTTGCGTCATCTCCGTGCTTTCGGTCGACGTAAAACCCGTCGTATTTTTCAACGAATCCGAGTGCCGCATCCACACGCGGTTGCTTATGCTCCTTATTTCGCACGCAATACCAATTCAAAGCACCATCCTTTGCGAGTACGGGCATCGTCAGCAAAAGAAAAACCGACAAAAAAATTAAAAAGCGTTTTGCGTTTTTCATATCTATTCTATCTCCATTCCGCCGATCACGGCGCGTTCTTTCCCCAATAGTTTTCTTTTGTGTGCCGATTTTTAGTCAGGAAAAAACGGGAGCGCGCGGGAAAGAATTCTTTGTGGGGAATATTCACACAAAACAGTTGAAATCCCACGGGTTTTGTGATAAAATAAAAGCGTATCATAATAGGAAAGGACTCGTTTATGTTTATTCAAATTCTCAAAAAATCGCTTTACCGCGCCGCCTTGGGATACACGGCCGTAAGCATTCTCTATCTCGTCATTATGCTTGATCTCTTCCAAACCAGTGCAAACCCGTATCCGCTTACACTTTTGAGGCTTTTCCCCTTTTGCTTTTTGATCACGTTTGCCAACGCACTCGTTACCGAGATCCAACAGAAAGGCGCATGGAAGCTTCCCGTTCATTTTTTGATTGTGACGCTTGACGTGATTTTATTTGTTTGGTATCCCTTCCGCGATGCGCTTTCAGGTAGCAGTGCTCTGATTCTTTTCGTTTGCTACCTTGTGCTTTACGCCGTCGGCGCACTGATTGCTCGTCACGTTTGCAAAAAGAAGGAAAGATCTTCCGAATACCAATCGGTATATACACAGAAGAATCGGAAATAATACTGTCAAATATGCTTCGGCATGAATATGTCGAAGCATATTAATTTTTCCAAACGTACGGAGTTGATATGGAAAAAAGGCGGATATTTTCTCTTTCATCGGTTCTTTTTTTAGTCTTGCTCTGTTTGATCCTATTTCTTCTTTTTTATATTCTCGGACAACTTCCCAAATCCACCGACGCGCGCGCGGTACGCAACTTTGAAATTCCCGTGGACGCCGAACAAAGCAATGTAGCTCTTCCCCCAACGGACGATCTTGGTGAAGAATATATCCGAAAAATGATCTTTCTCGGTGAATCCACCACCTACGGTCTTTGGCATTACGGCGTTTTGCCCGATGGGAACCGTTCCGAGCAGGTGTGGACAGGCGCTACCGTGCAAAACGGAAAGATATGCTGCGCGGGAACGCTCTCGCTCTCCCCTTCCATCGCAAGTACGCGAATCTTCTACCCAAGCACAAACGAGGCGCTTACGGTGTCCGAAGCGATTGCGCGCCAAAAGCCTGAGATCTTGGTCATTACGCTTGGCCTCAACAACGGTGCCTCCTATTACACCGAGGACGCCTTTAAGCAATGCTACCGCACGCTTTTGAACGAGGTGATCGCCTCCTCGGAAAACACCGTTATTCTCTTGCAATCGCTTTTCCCTGTGGCCAAGTCCTGTAAGATCAAGGCCTACACGCCCGAACGCTTGCGCCTGTGCAATGCTTGGAT
>JAZTWS010000219.1:0-6575 GCA_045636005.1 Eubacteriales bacterium
AGCCGCGCGTACGCGCGGCTCTTATTGAGGCACTGGATGCGATTGGTGGCCTGGATTTCGTAGAAAAGGGAATGACGGTCGCCATCAAGACCAATTTGGTCTCGGCCATGGCACCCGAAACGGCAGCCACCACGCATCCTACGATGCTTGGCGAGCTTGTTAAGCTTCTTTTCGAGCGTGGCGTGGGTGAGGTCATTGTGGGGGATAGCCCCGGCGGCCTTTATAACGCGGCATTCGTCGGCCGCGTGTATAAGGTGACGGGAATGCGCGAGCTGGAAAAGCTTGGCGCGCACCTCAACGACGATTTTTCGCAAAAGGAGGCCGATTATCCCGAGGGCAAGGTGCTGCATCACTTTACCTACACGGCGTATTTGGACAAGGCCGATGCCATTATCGACTTCTGTAAGCTGAAAACACACGGCATGATGGGAATGTCGGGCGCGGCGAAGAATATGTTCGGTTGTATTCCCGGGGTAATAAAGCCCGAATACCATTACCGCTTCCCGAAGCACGACGATTTTGCAAGAATGCTTGTGGATCTTGACAGCTTTTTCAAGATCAAGCTTTGCATCTGCGACGCCGTGGTCGGTATGGAGGGGAACGGCCCCACGATGGGAACGCCGCGTAAGATCGGCGCGGTGTTGGCTTCGGTCTCTCCGCATAAGCTCGATCTTGTGGCGGCGTCGCTGATCGGGCTGACCAAGGCCGACGTTCCGACGTTGGAGGCGGCGTATGAGAGGGAGCTTATCCCTGCCGACGTGTCGGAGCTTTCGGTGTACGGCGATCCCAAGGCGTTTTTCGTCGCGGATTTCCAAAATATACCCGCGCATGGCAGCTTGGAATTTAAGAAGGATTCCTCGCATTTCTTTGGCAAGATCGTCAAGGTCTTTTTGTCCTCGGCACTTCGCTCGAAGCCCGTGGCCAAAAAGAAGGAGTGCGTGGGATGCGAGGTCTGCCTCAAAATCTGTCCCGCCAAGGCCATCGTGATGGAGAAGGGAAAGCCCGTCATTGACCGTGAGGCCTGCATACGCTGCTTCTGTTGTCAGGAGTTTTGCCCGAAGGGCGCGATGAAGGTCAAACGGACGCTTATCTCAAAGCTTTTGACAAAATAAAAAAATCTTCCGATGCCCACGGGCATCGGAAGATTTTTATTTGCAATTAAAGGCTTTCGAGATAATTTACTACGTCGCCAACCGTGACGAGCTTGTGGATCTCCTCGTCGTTGAACTCAATGCCGAACTTATCCTCGCAAAGCATAACCAGATCGGCAAGCTCGATCGAGTTGATGCCAAGGTCACCGGAAAGTTCTGCTTCAAGCGTGATGTCGTTTTCGTCAATGGAAAGCTCATCAACGAGAAGCTGTTTCAGTTTTTCAAACATGTGTTAGTCCTCCAAAAAATACTTGACGATGGTAACATACTTTTTGTATTATACCTTATTTTTATCCGTTTGTCAAGTTTTTAGGTGAATTTTCTGTAATTTGGCTTGCATACGGGGGAGAAATGTGTTAAAATAAGAGGAAAAATCAACGAAAAAGCGAGGGCGCGCATGTGAGAATTCTTGCGATTGGAGATATCGTGGGCTATACCGCGATCGAATATTTGAGAAAAAATCTTTGGGCTTTGCGTGACAAGCATCATATAGATTTCGTAGTGGCAAACGGCGAGAACGCCTGTGACATTCACGGCATCGGTGGGGACGAGGCGAAGGATATTCTGTCGGTAGGTGTGGATCTGATCACGTCGGGCAACCATGTATGGAGCCGAAAGAACATAGGCCCCTTTCTTGAAAACAGTGAGGAAATGATCCGTCCGTGCAATTATCCCATGGGAACGCAGGGAAGCGGTTATACCATTCGCAAGGTGGACGGCTACCGTCTGCTTTGCATCAACGCTATGGGATGTGTGTATATGGAGCCGCTGAACAGTCCGTTTGAGGCGGTGGATCGCATTTTGGAGCGTGAGAAGGGAAATTACGACATTTCGCTTTTGGATTTTCACGCCGAAGCGACCTCGGAAAAGCTGGCGATGGGCTATTATTTTGACGGCAGGATCGATATGATCTTCGGCACGCACACGCATATTCAAACGGCGGACGAGCGCATCCTGCCCGGAGGAACGGGATATATCACTGACCTTGGCATGACAGGCCCCTCGGACGGCATTCTCGGCACCGAGAAAAACTGTATTATTCAGCGCTTTTTGACCAAGATGCCGCAGAAGTTTTTGATGGCCGAGGGAGAGGTCGTCGGAAACGGCGCGATCTTCGACTACGATACGAACGCCAAAAAAGTGATCTCGGTCAAGAGAATCACCTTCTAAAAAAGAAAACGAACGCATAAAGCGTTCGTTTTCTTTTTATATCCCCATTGCATCGGTGATTTCCGCGTACATATAGAGCGAGCCGAGGCAGACGAGCGGTACGCCGCTTTCGCGGCTTTCGTCGATTGCCGTTTTTACGGCGTCGGACAAGGAGGGGAAGGCTTCGGCGGCTACGCCCAGCTCCTCAAAAACGTCTTTCAGGCGTTCGGCGGCCAGCGCACGCGGATTGTCGGGCGTGACGGTGAAGGCCTTGGCCACATGGGGCGAAAGCATGGAGACCATGGCGGGATAGTCCTTGTCTTCCATGACACCCGTCAGGATGTTCACCTTTTGCTTACCAAAGTAGTGTGCAAGCGTGGCCGTTGCCACGCGGACACCGTCGGGATTGTGCGCACCGTCGTAAAGAACAAGCGGCTTTTCCATAAGCTTCTCAAAGCGCGCACGCCAAACGGTCGAGGCAAGTCCTTTTCGTATCGCATCTTCGTCGATCTTATAGCCAATATCTTGCAAGACCTTTAGAATTTCAAGTGCTTTGGCGCAGTTCTGCGGCTGATAGAGACCGAGAAGCGAGAGGCGGATATCTTTAAACTCCTTGTAGTCCAAAAGCGTTCCGTCAAGCGTCGCTTCCTTTACGGTCAGCGCATCGTAATCGGTGGGGAAAAGGGAAGCACCAAGCGAAGCGGCGTGATCGCGGATCACGCGGTAAGCGTCCCCCTCGGATTTGACGTCAAGACCGCCGTACACGACGGGGCATCCCTTTTTTATGATGTTTGCTTTTTCATAAGCGATCTTTTCAATCGTGTCACCGAGATATTCGGTATGCTCAAGTGCCACGCCCGTGATGACCGAGAGCACGCTTTGCTCGATCACGTTGGTGCTGTCAAGTCGTCCGCCCATACCTGCTTCAAGTACTACGATCTCGCATTCCTCAAGCGCAAACAAAACGAAGGCGATCGCCGTGATCAGCTCGAATTCGGTGGGGGCGTCGGCCATGGCGTCGGCGTGCGGTTTTACGAGCGAGGTGACGTATGCCAAACGCTCGTCTGATACGTTTTTGCCGTTTATTTGCATTCTTTCGTTAAAGAATTTGACAAAGGGGGAGGTGAAAAGGCCGGTCTTATAACCTGCCGCGCGCAGAACGCTCTCCACCATGGCACAGGTCGAGCCCTTGCCGTTGGTACCCGTGACGTGTATGAATTTGAGATTTTTTTGCGGGTCGCCTAAGCGACGGCAAAGCTCGGTGATCCTCTCAAGTCCGGGACGAGAACCCTTCCAGCATACCGAGTGTATATAAGAAAGTGCTTCAGTGTAGGTCATGGCTTACCTCTACGATTTTTCGGAAATTTTTGTTTTTGTAAAGCAGGCAAAGGACAAGGACCTCAAAGGCCGCGATCACGACGTAAAGCGGAATGCGGAATAGCACCGCGTAGCCATAGAACTGAAAAAGTCCGATCGGCTTTATGATCATAGAGCCCACGGCGTGTGCCAAAAGAGCCGATACGATAATCTTTTTGTAGCCCGCATTTTTGACGAGAACGCGAGAGGAAAGACCCGCAATTGCACCAACCGCCATAGCACCCGCGGTAACGATCAGATTGGGCGGATAGGTCTGTGGCGAGAGGAGATAGCTGATAAGATCGGTTGCGGCACCGAGTACGGCACCGATCACGGGGCCGTAAAAAATACCCGCGATGAGAATGGGCAGATTTTCAAAGGTGATGCGAAAAAGTCCCGCGCCGAAGTTGAGATAGGTCTTGCAAAAGATTCCGATCACCACGCTCATGGCGCAGAGAAGTGAGGAAAAGGCAAGCACGCGGATACTGCCGAACAGGCCAACCTTTCGTTTGGAATTGGGCATAAAAAAATCCTCCTTTTTCCGTTGCTCATATGGCAAAGGCAAAAAGAAGGGTAGACCTTGACCGTATGAAGCGGGATGCAGAATACCGACCGCAAGCCGTGGCTTTTCGTCCCTGCGACAACTCCCCGTTCACATAGGCACTTCACGCCGATATTCTTACTCTTCGTAGATGATATTTATATTATACTCTTTTTTGTCCATTTGTCAACTGCCTTTTCGAAAAAACGGGTGAAAAAAGAAGAACGACGGGGCAATGCCCCGTCGTATTTTGGTTTTATGCGTCAAGCGGTATTGCGTGAAATTCTCCGAGTGCCTTCAGCATCTCCCCCTCGCGCTTGTGGCAGGTAAAGAGAAGCGTCTGCGTGCCGTCGGCTGTGTATTCCGAAAGCATTTCCAGCATGGCTTGCGTGCGATTTTCGTCAAGCTGCGTGAAGCTTTCGTCAAAGAGCAGGGGAGGCATATTGTCCTTGCAGATCAGCTCGGCAAGCGCAATGCGGAGCGCGATATACGCCGCGTCGCGCGTTCCTTTACTGAGCGCGTCGATGCTTCGGGTCACGTGATCGGTCACCACGGTGATCTTCATTTCGGTGGAAACGCCGAGGTCGCGGTATTTGCCGCCCGTCAGGCGCTCCATAAGCTCTCCTGCGCGAATGCGGAGCTTTGGCGTGACGTTGCGGCGCAGGTTTTCGGAGGCTACGCCAAGCGTTTCGTACGCCATGACGATCGCATTGTATTTGTGGCGGCTATCCTCAAGCTCGTCCACCACTTCGGTAAGCCTTGCGTCGATGCGCGCGGGATTTTCGGCGGTCGAATTCAGTGCGATCAGCTCTTTTTCCACCGCGATCTTTTTCTGCTCGTTGAGCGTGTGCTGTGTTTTTGCATAATTGTAGGAGAGACGGATCTTTTCAATGTCCATTTCAGCAAGAAGAGCCGAGGGGGCGCGTTTGCCGACCGAGGTCGAAAGTGCGGCCTCGTTTTCGTTTTTCAGATCCTCGCGAAGCCCGTCGATCAACTCGCGGAGCGCGTCCATTTTACTTTCGATCCTTTCGCGCTCGTTGCACACCGCAAGAAAGCGCGCGTGCGTCTCTCCCAGGGCTTCAAGGAGAGGGCCGACCTCGGGTTTCGAAGAAACGCCGACGGCAGAAAGCATATGCGATGTGTTTTGAAGCACTTTGTCAAGTGCCGCTTCGTTTTCCTTGCAGGTCGTTTCAGCCACCAAAAGCGCGGCGTCGTATTTTTGACAAAGATCGTAGTTTCTTTGACACGAAGCAATATGCTCGGTAAGCGAGGATATGCTTACGGCTTTATCCGAAAGCCCGATTTTGCCAACAAGCGTTGTCATTTCCTTCTTGGCCTTGGCGGACGAAGTAAGCGACAAAATGCCAAAAAGGGCAAAAAGAGCACCTCCACCAAGTAACGCGTAGAAAAGGAAGGGCATCGTGTCGTGGTATGGGGCAAAGAGGTCTGTGAGAACCGTGAGTGCGCTTGCAACAAGGAAAAGAGCAGAAACGAGCAGGGAAAGCACAGCGCGAAGCGTGGCCCCTTTGCGTTTACGAAGTGTGCGCAGGAAAAGGGCGCAAAGCGTTTCCCGTCCGCCTTCCTCGTCGGTCTTTTCGTAGAAAGCGGCAAGCGTACGGTCGCCGCAGGGGGCGTTTTTGGCATTCTCCAAAGCCGCAAGCGAAAGACGGTGCTTTTGCTCGGTTTCTTTCAGCGTTGCAGAGGCTTTGTCGAGTACCCCAAGCGTTTCGCGGTCGGGTAGGGCATTCTCGTAGCCTTTTTCGCGGCAGAGACGGCCAAGCTCCTTTTCCAAGGCGTCATGCTGTGCTTCGTAGGCGTGAAGCGTCTCAAAGCGCTTGAGCGTGCTTGCCGTTTCGTAAAGGCGAAGCAATTCCTCGGATTCGTCGATCTGTGCCTTGGTCTTTTCTGAGAAGGCCTTCATTTTTTCAACGGCGGCCTCCTTGGCAATTATGGTTTCCGCAGCCTGCTTGGCCGCGTCAAGACGGCTTTCCAAACGGGCTTTTTTGGCCTCCAGATCGAAAAGCTTGCCGCCCTTACCGTTTTTGTACAGAAGGACGCGGCGCATATCGTCAAGCTTGGCTTGTACTTTTTGCGTGTCGATCTCCTCGTCGGCGGAGAAAAGCAGATTTTCGATCGAGGCGTTGATCTCGTCACTGTTCATATCGGTGCATTCAAGCTGGCGAATGCAAGCGGTGGCGGTGAAGACCTCGGCGGTGATTCCGAGAAAGACCTTGCCCGGCACTTCGCCTGAAAAGACCTCCTCACCCGTTTCCACGTCAATGATCTTTGAGGTTTCTACGTAGCTTTCGCGACCACCTCTGCCGCGGAGCTGACCGCGACGCTCGATGCGATAACGCTTTCCGAACGAGAGGAGCTCC
>JAZTWS010000220.1:0-2359 GCA_045636005.1 Eubacteriales bacterium
CGCGCCAACTTTTGAAAAAGTTGGATCAAAACTTTCCTCGCGGGTCTCTGCGCAACACACCGATAAATCAAAATTTGAATTTTCCAAATCAGTTGACACCGTCGGTTTACTGTGATATAATTATATTATCTATGTAGAAAAGAGAGTTAATGGAGAGTTTTATGAAGATCGGATTTGTTTCACTTGGCTGCCCCAAAAACCAGCTCGACACCGAGGTCATGCTTCACGAGCTTATGGCGGCAGGCTACGAGGTCACGCCCGAGGAGACCGAGGCCGACGTCGTGATCATAAACACCTGCGCCTTTATCGAGAGCGCAAAAAAGGAAGCGATCGACAACATTTTAGATATCGCGTGGCTCAAAAAGCACCACACCTTAAAGGCCATTGTGGTAACGGGTTGCCTTGCGGAGCGTTACCGCGAGGAAATTCTTCGGGAAATTCCCGAGGTAGACGCTGTTCTCGGTGTAGGAAGCATCCATCACATCGTGGACGCCGTAAAGGCCGTGACCGAAAAGAAGAAAAAGGGCGGCAAGAAGGAGAAATTCACCTCCTTTGATCCCTGCGACGAGGTGCGCCTCGGCGGAGACCGCGTGCTGACGACGTCCGAATTCGCCACTTATATAAAAATTGCCGAGGGGTGCGACAACAAGTGTGCCTACTGCGCGATCCCCGCGATCCGCGGCCGCTTCCGCAGCCGTCCCATTGAGGACATCGTGGCCGAAGCCAAGCAATTGGAAGCACTCGGCGTGCGCGAGCTTACCGTGGTGGCACAGGACACCACGCGCTACGGCAAGGATCTCTACGGCGAATATCGCCTCGCGGAGCTTTTGCACCGCATCACCGAGGAGACCTCGATCCCGTGGATTCGCCTCCTTTACTGCTACCCCGACAAGATCACCGACGAGCTTGTGGCCGAGATGCGCGACAATCCGCGCATTCTCAAATACATCGACCTGCCCATGCAGCACATCTCCGACCGTATGCTTTCGGCCATGAACCGCCACGGCGACGGCGAGATGATCCGCTCTGTTGTGGCGAAGCTGAGACGCGAGATCCCCGACATCGTGATCCGCACCACCTTCATCGTGGGCTTCCCCGGTGAGACAGAGGCCGACTTCGAGGAGCTTTGCGAATTCGTCAAGGAGTCAAAATTCGAGCGCGTGGGCGTGTTTACCTACTCGCGCGAGGAGGACACTCCCGCTTATGACTTCGAAGATCAGATCGACGAGCAGATAAAGCAGGACCGCCTCGACATTCTCATGCGCGAGCAGCTCGAGATCAACGAGGCCAACAATCAAAAATACATCGGCAAGACCTTGCGCGTGCTTTGCGAGGACTTTGACCCCGTCAGCGAGGCGCACTTTGGACGCGGCGCCGCCGACGCCCCCGAGATCGACGGCAAGGTCTACTTCAAGGCCGCATCGCGTATCGCCCCCGGCAGCTTCGTGGACGTTAAGATCCGCGAGGTCGTGGATTACGACCTCTACGGCTTCGCCTGCGAGGCCAAGTAAGAAAGGAGTTTACTATGAATCTTCCCAATAAACTTTCGGTTCTCCGTATGTGCCTCGTGCCTGTTTTCGTCGCCATCATGGTGCTTACGGTGCTCATCCCGTCCTTCGACGTGGCAGGCAGCATCCTCGGCGTTGCCGTCTTCCTCATTGCCTCTTTCACCGATATGCTGGACGGCAAGATCGCACGCAAGCAGGGACTTATCACCGATTTCGGCAAATTCATCGACCCGCTCGCCGACAAGCTGATGGTCATCGGCGCACTCGTGGTCATTCTTTATAAGTATACCGCCATTCGCCACCTCTTCGTGTGGGCAGTGCTTGTGGTCGTCTTCCGCGAGCTTACCATCACGGGAGTGCGCCTGCTCGCCGCAGGTGCCAACGTCGTCATCGCCGCCAAATACATAGGCAAAATCAAAACCGTCTCGCAGATGGTCTGCGTCAGCACCGTCATCATCGAGCCGCTTTTGGCAAGGATCGACGCCCTCTCCTTCCTCGGCTACCTGCCCCTCACCTACCTCTCCACCGCCGTGATGCTCGTCTTCACGCTCTGGTCGGGTATCGACTACATGATCTGCTACCGCGAATTTTTGGATCCTACGAAATAATTTCAAATTTTGATTTATCGGTGTGTTGCTCAGAGACCCGCGAGGAAAGTTTTGATCCAACTTTTTCAAAGGGGGGGGGGGGCGGGGGCCGGGGGCCCCTCTTCGCTCACCGCAGTGAGCGAAAGCTCAAAACGGCATTTCTTTTTTGCAAAGCTTTTTTCTTTGTGCCTCTATAGGCAAAGAAAAAAGCGTCAAAACCCTTGTGCCAACAGCCGACAGAGGCATTGCTTGGCAAAACAATCC
>JAZTWS010000221.1:0-2234 GCA_045636005.1 Eubacteriales bacterium
ATGGCTACAATTAAGACGGGATTTTTCGTTAGCCTCCCTCCGGGAGGGAGGTGCCGAGCGGATGCGAGGCGGAAGGAGCCCGCGCGACGTTTCAAATCTGCTTATACAAAATTCAAACACACCGATAAATCAAAATTTGAAACAAAAATTTATATTTATAATATACGGAGGAACCATTATGAAATTTGTAAGAGTAAAGACCTATGAAGAAATGAGCACGCTTGCGGCCGATCTTATGGCGGCGCAGATCCTTGTGAAGCCCGACTCGGTGATCGGTCTTGCCACCGGCTCCACGCCCGTGGGTATGTACAAGAAGCTCAGCGAGTACAACAAGGCCGGCAAGATCGACTTTGCGAAGGTCAAGAGCTTTAACCTGGACGAGTATGCAGGTCTTGACGGCACCAACGAGCAGAGCTACCGTTACTTTATGAACGATAAGCTTTTCAACCACATCAACATCGACATGGCGAACACGCACGTTCCCAACGGCTGCGCCGCAGATCTTGCCGCAGAGGGTGAGCAGTACGACGCTATGATCGCCGAGGCGGGCGGCATTGATATGCAGCTTCTCGGCATCGGCTTTGACGGTCACATCGGCTTCAACGAGCCCGACGATCACTTCACCGCGCCCACGCACGGCGTCGTGCTTGACGAGTCCACCATCGACGCCAACTCCCGTTTCTTCGAGAAGCGCGAGGACGTTCCCACGATGGCCATCTCGATGGGTATGCGCTCGATCATGCAGGCGAAGAAGATCCTGTTCGTTGCCAACGGCAAGGGCAAGGAGGACATCGTGAACAAGGCCTTCTTCGGCCCCATCACGCCCGAGGTTCCCGCTTCCATTCTCCAGCTTCATCCCGACGTAACCGTCTTCTTCAGCGAGGAATAATCGAAAAAACCAATAAAAAACAGCTCACGGTAAGCCGTGAGCGGTTTTTGTAAATTGAAGTTACGAGTTCGCTCCGCGACCTCGGTTAACAAATCGGTTACGGCGCTAAACACGCCGTATTTGCTACGCAAACCCCGATTTGTTACGTTACTGCGTCGCCGTGACGACAGAGCGATAAATCAAAATTTGTAATAATCTTATATCTGTTCTAAATATGCCCGAAAGGCCTTGGGGATGGCGTATTCTTGGCGGATCTCGGCGGGGGTGGCGTGAGGGAGGTTGTCGGGGAGCTTTTCGCACAAGATGAGATAGCCCGTCATATGCCATTCGACGTGCGAAAAGATATGAATGGCTTCGCCTGCGGGCGTGGCCGAGATCGGTGTGGCGCCGAGGGCGCGCGCGGCTGCGAGGGCGCCTTCTTCGTCGAGCGTGCCGTCAAGATTCGGGAACTCCCAAAGCTTTGCCAAAAGTCCCTTTTCGCCGCGCAGATGCAGGGCGTATTCGTTGCCGCATTTCAAAAGAAGAACGGTGCGCTTCTCGATGCGGCGTGCTTTGGGCGGTGCCTTTACGGGCAGGAGAGCCTGCTCGTTTTTCTTGCGTGCAAGGCAATGCTCGGCAAGCGGACAGGCTTGGCAACGGGGCTCGCCGTTTGGGATGCAGACGTTTTCGCCAAGCTCCATGAGGGCTTCGGTAAGCTCGCCCGCCTCTTTGCCGTGCGGATAGACCGCCTCAAGCGCGGCGGTTACCTTCGTGCGCGTTTTTGTTTGCATAATGTCGTCGTGGCTGGCGCACAGGCGCGTGATGACGCGCAGAACGTTGCCGTCCACCGCCGCGCTCGGCTCGCCAAAGGCAATCGAGGCAATGGCCCCCGCCGTGTAGGGCCCGATGCCGTCCAGAGTTTGCAGTTCGCACGCCTTTTTTGGCAGGTTGCCACCATAAGTTGACATCACCTTTTGTGCCGCTTTCTTGAGGTTGCGCGCACGGCTGTAGTAGCCAAGCCCTTCCCAAAGCTTCATCAGCACCTCGTCGTCAACCTCGGCAAGTGCCTTGACGTCGGGGAGGGCGGTGAGAAAGCGTTCGTAGTAGGGAATGACCGCCTCGATGCGCGTTTGTTGAAGCATGATCTCGGAGATCCAAACGTGGTAGGCCGTGGGCGAGAGCCGCCACGGGAGCGGCTTCCGTTCCGCGCGAAACCACGCAAGAAGCGGAGGTATGATCTTTTGGAGAAGGGAAGTCGGATAGTTTTCCATAATGGTTCCTTTTTATAAATTGAAGTTTATCGGTGTGGCTACGCTTAAACCAAGCGAGGAAAGTTTTGATCAAACTTTTTCAAAAGTTTGCGGGG
>JAZTWS010000222.1:0-2615 GCA_045636005.1 Eubacteriales bacterium
GGGAATTTTTTCTTTCATTTTTTAAGGGCTTGTGCTACAATCACGAAAAGGAGTGATCGCTATGCGTTATATAATCAAAGATACCCCCTGTGGACAGATCCGGGGTGCAGACACCTTAAATGGATATTCCTACTTCACGAATATCCCCTATGCCACCGCTGACCGTTGGGAGATCCCTAAGGAAGTCACCGGTTGGGAGGGTATTTATGATGCCACATCCCCTGCTCCTCACGCGCTGCAAGAGGCTGCTTTGCATACCGACATTGAAAAGATGGTCATTGACGAGAAAAATTGCACGGTCACGCTCACCGATCCCAAAATGAAATTAGACGTCGGCGCCATTGCCAAAGGCTATGCCACCGAGTGCGTGGCGCGCTCGTTGGAGGAGAAGGGGATTACGGGCTACGTGTTGAACGTGGGCGGCAACATCCGTTCGATCGGCACAAAGCCTGACGGCACGCCGTGGGAGATCGGCATTGAAAATCCGCTTGGCGAGGAGTACCTTGCGCGCTTGCAGATAAACGGACAATCGGTAGTGACCAGTGGCTCGTATCAGCGCTATTATTACGTGGACGGCAAGCCGTATCATCACATCATTCACCCCGACACGCAGATGCCGGCCGAGGGATTTTTGTCGGTTTCGGTGATCTGTGCGGATTCCGGCTTTGGCGATGCCATGTCAACCGCGCTTTTCTGTTTGACCGAGGAGAAGGGGCTTGCTTTGGTCGAGTCCATTCCGGATCTTGAGGCGATGTGGGTGACCAAGGACGGCAAAAAAACCGTGTCGTCGGGTTGGAATGCCTACGTGGACAAATAAAGAATAGAAATGCGGAAATTGCGGCGAGGCGCTTGAACATATCGGTGTGCTATCGTCGTGGTCGGCTCGCCCTGTCGCTTACCCCAAAGAAGATAGGGGGAAGTATCCTTTCCGAAGCGGTTCCGGATTTCTTCCTTGATGCCGTCAAGGTTCAAGGTGCGAAGATAGCCCTTCAGAACCGAGAGCTGCTCCGCGTAATACTCTGCGTTCGGATCCTCGCCAAAGGCCTCCATCACCGCGTTGTCAAGCACGTAGTCCGCCACACGGAGCGCGGCCGCCTTCTGCGCCACCTCGCCGTCGGCAGTGTTGAACGCTTCCCAAAGCATCTTGGTCGCCTCGTCCTTGCTCTTGCCCTTCAGCTTCGCATAGGCGTCCGAGAACACAAGACGCTCCGCCACCGCCTCCTCAAGCGTTGCCGAAGCCTCCGCCCGGCGGTAGGATTTCTTTTTGGAGCGGCGAATATCCGGATTGCTTTTATCAAACGTTCCTATATTGGCGCGATCTCCTGTTTCAGCGGTTTTGATCTGTGTAGCGTTATCAACTAAAGCGAGCACAGAACCACTGTTTCGTCCGGTGCTATCTTTAACTATAATACCATCATAATCCCCGCTAAAATAGCGGCTGTAGATCCTGTCGGCGTTCCTATCATAATGTGAAATGGGATCATAGGATTTTGAGCTATCCACCACAAGGGGATTTTGCATTTTGATATAACACTCAAATATCCGTTCCTTGCCACCGTTCTTTTTAGTGATGTATTTGGCATAGTCTTCCGCACTCGAAGGATAGGCATTCTTTTTATCGGTGAAAAAGAACATCCCCTCAGATATAACACCAAAATTGGAGCCACTCTTTGTTAAATCGAACGCCGAAAAATCGGCATTCGTTCCGTGGTAGAATACTTTCGGTGTTCCGTCCTCGTTCAAGACCTCTTTGCTCACCGGATCCGCCGCAACAAAATCTTTATCAAAAGTCTTGACAAAGTCATAAAGCTGTGCTACACTTAATGCGTCGACATTGTAGGCGTATTTTCCGCGATTTTCATCAAGCATTTGAGAAAATTGCGCACGAGACAATGTCGACATTTCTATTCTTTGGAGATTGTAGGCTCTCGTTTGGCTCGTTAGGTCATATTCTTCCACACTTAATTGGCAACAAACGGGGCGCCGTTGATCGATATTGGAGTGTAAAGGTAGTGCATGAACTGTGTGCTACCTTTTTTGTGCCCTGATGTTTTTTCGGATATTTGGGTATCGAGTAGGATTCCTTTTTTGAGAATTTCATCAACCTTACCAAGTAGCTTTCGAATCTGTTTTTCTTCTCCGTTCACTTTGGCGTAATGCAAACTATCCTCAATCACGGCATCATCAACTACGATACTACGCTTCAATTCGCTGTTATAAACTTTGCGGGATTTATAATTAAGTGTTCCGTTTTCGCCGTAAGTAAATGAAACAACATTCGCCGGCGAGATATCGTGCGCTCTCCACTCGCCAAACCAAGCGCGGAAGAACGGAGATTTTGTGCCAAGTTCTTTATAGAATTTTCTTGCCCACTTTTCTGAAATTTTAATTTCCGCCGAAGTAAACCTGTTGATGCTTTTTCGCCCGATCGAGCGGAGCGTGTCTATATCCTTGAGAGTGATGTTGAATTGGTTACCCGGCGTCTTTGACTCTCTCTCATCCACCGTCCCCTCGGCAGCCTTTTCTTTTTCCTCCTCATCCACAATCGTCGACACCTTTACACCGCTTCCGGCATCGTCCACCGCCTTGACGTAGGACTTATAGAGCCCCGAAAG
>JAZTWS010000223.1:0-2121 GCA_045636005.1 Eubacteriales bacterium
CGGCCTTCCTCGCACCATCCTTTACTCCATCAACCCCATCGAAAACGCCGCCATCGGCACGCTTTGCGGTGCCTTCTGCATTGGTGACGGCAAGAAGTCGGATCGTAGCCATGTCGTTCTGTGAGCCAAGGAGTTGTATGACAAGCTTGTCTTCCTAAGACCGCTTGGCCTCCGACTTCGACGGCCTTCCTCGCACCATCCTTTACTCCATCAACCCCATCGAAAACGCCGCCATCGGCACGCTTTGCGGTGCCTTCTGCATTGGTGACGGCAAGGGCAAGCCCACGGTGACGCAGGGCTCGGCTTGGTGGTTCAACGACAACTTTGACGGTATGGTGGCGCAGATGAAGTCCTACGCTAACCTTTCCGCATTCGGCAACTTCCTCGGTATGCTTACCGACTCGCGCAGCTTCCTGTCTTATCCGAGACACGAGTATTTCCGCCGCATCCTTTGCCGCATCGTCGGTGAGTGGGTAGAGGAGGGAATGTATCCCGATAACTACGAGTCATTGGCACAGCTTGTGGCCGACATTTGCTACAATAATACGAAAGATTATTTCGGCTTCTGCATTGACTGATACACACCAAATAAAAATATAGGCGGTCACCTCAAAATGAGGTGGCCGCTTTTTGTAAAATAAAATTTGTACAATTTTAGTATCAGTCTCCCGCACCGCCGCCTCAAGCCCCGCCTTCGCTTCCTTGTACGCGTCGTAGATCTCGAAGAAAATGTCTGCAGGGTTGCTCGATTCGATGATGATACCTTGCTCGATCAGCTCATCCTTGATCGCGTCGGGTGCCACGCCAACCTCGCCCTGTCGCTTGCCCCATACAAGGTGAATCGCGTTGTTCTTGCCGAATCGGTTGCGGATCTCTCCCTTAATGCTGTCAAGATCCAGCTTGTGCATATAGTCCTTGAGGATCACCACTGTTTGGGCGTTCTCTTGCGCCATCGGATCCTCGCCAAAGGCTTCCACCACCGCGTTGTCAAGCACGTAATCTGCCACGTCAAGCGCCGCGCGTCTCTGCGCCTCATCGCTCTCGGCGGTATTGAACGCCTTCCAAAGCTTCTCGGTCGCCTCCTTCTTGGATTGCCCCTTCAGCTTGCCGTAGGCATCACTGAACACAAGATGCTCTGCCACCGCCTCCTCAAGCGTTGCCGAGGCATCTGCGCGGCGGTAGACTTTCTTCGAGCTTCGCTCGTCCTTGTTTTTTATCGCGACGTTATCGGCTGTCAAAACTTTGCCATTTTCGTATCTCAGGATTTCGGTGGTGATGATCTGCTCTTTATCAAAAGCAATATAGGCCACCCCACCAGCCTCAACTCCGTTTGGATAGAAAGCGCCGTCATAGCCGTGTGACTTAAGAATTTCCCTCAATCGCGCCGCAGACGGGGAATTGTAGTGTTGTTCTTTGTCCCCAAGCGCCAGCTCACGAACTTCGTCATATTCGCTCTTTAGGATACAATCCTCCGCCCATAGTCGCATAGCGAGTATCTCTGGTTTCCACGCGCCAACATCAGCACGGATCCGCAACGGATTTTTGATGTTGTAATAATTTCTAAACACCCTCCCGTCGTTTCCTTTTGATCGCCCTATGGCCTGCTCAAGTGTTCCAGAATGAAATCCAATATCCTTGCTTTCAGATATTTCGTCAAATCCCATTCCCGGAGTGTAATGATACAACACCAACGGCCTTCCATCTTCATCAACAACACTCGACTCCGTTATTCGCTTTAAGATTTCGGGGGGGATTATTCGTCCTTCACTATCTGATAACGGTGAACCCTCTCCGCTTCTTCTCTGCTGATTCCTTTGGATATGCAAAATTCCTTGTTGCTCTCTATCTTTCGCGCCAATTCCAGCGCTTCCTCCTCGGTCATCCGCTCCTTGTCGCTGCCTATGATAAACGTCACCATTTTCATGATTTCCCTCCAATGGTTTCTTTTTTACATTTGCCTTCTTATTATACCGCTCGTCGCCGCTGCTGTCAACGCCTTTTTCGGTGTTGGCGGCCTTTTCTTTTTCCTCGTCGCTCACCATCGTCGAGACCTTCATGCCCTGCCTTGCATCGTCCACCGCCTTGACGTAGGACTTATAGAGCCCCGAAAGATACTTCTGT
>JAZTWS010000224.1:0-1701 GCA_045636005.1 Eubacteriales bacterium
TTGTCTTCCTAAGACCGCTTGGCCTCCGACTTATCTTGATGTCGTCGTGTACGTTTACCGACTCAACCACATCCATATTGAAGCCATACTCGTCGAGCTGACGCTTGACCTCGGCAATTTCGCTTTCTTCCCAGATCTCGCCGGGCATCTTGTGGTGAAGCGCCCAAACGATACCGTCAACGCCGGGAATCTGCTTGATATCCGAGAGCTTGATACGGTCGTTGCCTTCACCGTACCAACGGAATGTCATTTGCATTGGCATTTGCTTTTACTCCTTTGTTTTATATTGACATAATTATTATATAGCAAAATTTGTCATTTGTAAATAGGTATTCTGATTTTTTTAAAATTCATAGGGCTGACGGTACCCGTCAGCCCTTTCTGTGCTATTTACTTAAACGCAGGTGCGCGCGTCTCACCCGTGGCGAAGGCGTTCGGGCCGGGGTTCGACATCGAAAAATACATCTTCGCCGCCTTGGTTGTGCCGAAGTCGCGGTTGGAGCCGGTCTCCTGCACCTTATTGAAGGCATCGCGGAACATCTGATTGTGTGCTTCCTCGCGATTGAGGAGGAAGTCGATGGTCTCGCGCACCTTCTTGTCCTCGATCTGACGGTAGAGGTACTCGTAAACCACCTTGGCTCTTTGCTCGGACGCGATATTGGAGAGCAGATCGGCGCACAGATCGCCCGTGACGGTGACGTAATCCGCCGTCCAAGAGTAGCGTGACGCATTGATAAGGCCGGGATTGAGTCCGTTCTGAACGTGACTCTGTATCGCGCCTGCTTGCACCTTTGTGGCGTCCACGTCGTGACCGTTTAAGAGGTTGATGGTCTGTGCCACCATTTCAAGGTGTCCAAGCTCCTCGGCGGCAATATCGAGGAAAAGATCCTTGATCTCGGGGTCCTTGATGCGAAAGCTCTGTGACATATACTGCATGGCCGCCTTCAGCTCGCCGTTGCCGCCGCCAAGCTGCTCCTGAAGCAAAACCGCATACTGCGGATTGGGTCTTTCTACCTCTACGGGATGAAATAACAGTTTTTCGTGTTTGAACATACCAACCTCCGTTTTTTGTATTTGCGGTTAGTATTTCCAACATACATCTTTTATATGATATATTTTTCCAAAACAAATAAAGAAATAAGTGCGCCTCCAAGGCAGCTGGCGGCAGTGACCGAGAAAAAGCCAAGGAAAAAGGGGAGCTTTTTATGGGTCAGTGCATGATAATCCTCGAAAACGCTGCTCGCGGGAACACAGCTGAGATATATACACGGAAACACGGTAAGAAACCATAGCCCATGGGCGCGAACGGGGAACAAAGAAACCAAAAAACACAAAAAATAGGTAGGGAACAGGGAGAGCAAAGCGAAACGCAAGGTTTGCGAACGGTCTTTAGGGGTCAATCCGAAATGAATGAGCTTTTGTTCTTGCTTTTTTATTTCCCGTATGCCTTTTTCGCCAAACGCCATACAAACGCCGTATAAGAGTAAGACGGCAAGAAGAATGAGAATGGTAGAAAGCGAGATTTTAAGTAGGTCAATATATAGGATATAAAGAAGGCCGACTGCCAGAAGAAACAGTACAATATAGGTAATGATACGCTTCATATACTTCTCCTTTTCTCTTTGCTTTTGTTTATTATACCATGAATTTTTACCAAAAGCAACCCATTGAGAAAAAGCCTCGGCAATTTTGCCGAGGCTT
>JAZTWS010000225.1:0-13496 GCA_045636005.1 Eubacteriales bacterium
ACGATGGCATTATTCGTATTATTATACCATTAAATTCGATTTTTATCAACAACTTACTGCTAACAAAATCAATTTTTGGATATTTGCACAATTCCTTGATTAAAAATTGGGTAATTTGAACAGTGAATAATCAAAGAAAGATGAACAAAAATAGTATAAAAGATTTCGCGCATAAAATCAAGCGAAGAATGTAAATTTTTTACGGTTTGGAGAGGGATTTATGAAAAATTATACGAGAACCGATTTGGCGAGTGAAAGCGTCGGTGCGGCGGCGATTGCAGAGGAGGATCTTCAAAAAATATGCCGTCACGAAACGGTCAACGGCTTTGAGGTGACGCGCGTGACTATAGAGGAGGACTCGCACAGCACACTTCTCGGAAAGCCCAAGGGTCATTACGTGACGGTGGAGTTTGGCAAGATCGCCTATCTTGGTGAGGATGAGCGCGAACGACTGGTGTTTCTTTTGGCGCGCGAGATTCGAAAAATGTGCCGCGAGCGTTGCGGAAGTGAGCCCGATCGCGATTTTTCGGTTCTCGTGGTGGGACTTGGCAACGAGGAGATCACGGCCGATGCCATCGGCCCTCGCGCGGCGCGTCAGCTTACGGCAACGCGGCATCTGCGGCGGCTTAACGGTAAGCTGTATGAGACGGTGGGACGATGTGAGATCTCGGTGCTTTTTACGGGCGTGCTTGGGCAGACGGGGATGGAAGCGGCAGAGCTTGTGTGCGGTGTCGTCGAGCGCGTAAGCCCCCGTCTCGTGCTTGCCGTGGACGCACTTGCCGCACGCTCGGTGGAGCGGTTGGCCTCGACCGTTCAGCTTTGTGACAGCGGTATCGCGCCCGGATCGGGTGTGGGAAACGAGCGCGGTGCGATCAGCATGGAAACGGTCGGCGTTCCCGTGTTAGCTCTTGGTGTGCCGACCGTGGTGGATTCCTCTACTCTGGTATGGGATGCGTTGGCACAAGCGGGCATCGGAGAGGTGAGCGAGACGCTTGAGCGTGTACTGGAAAATGGGAGGAGCTTTTTCGTGACGCCCAAGGAGAGCGACGTGATCACCGAGGCGGTGGCGGCTCTGCTTGCCGATGCTGTAGATCGCGCGTTTTGCGTGGAGGAATAATCGGCACGAAAAGGACATACCTTGTACCGTAGGGGGAATGGGAATGACCTTTTTTCGATGGATGTTGGCGCGATTTTTGATCTTTGTTGCGCTTGCGGCGATGTTTTTTCTTTGCTTGGATTGGCTTGGCGAATGGAAGGAGCGGTTGCTTTCGGCGGCACTTACGCTTTGTTTGGGTAATTTTTGAGGGTGTTTTTTGGAAAAATGATTTGTGAAACCAAGAAAAAGTTCTAAAAATGGAATTTTTTTTGAAAAAACTCTTTACAAAACGGAAAAAGTGTGCTATAATAATCCTGCACAAACCATTTTTGGAGGAAAACGGCATGGATTATATTGACCGCATCAAAAAGATCAAAAGCGAACGGAAGATCACCAACGACATGCTTTCGGATATGACGGGAATCCCGCTCGGCACGCTCAGCAAGATTTTGGCGGGCATCAGCGATTCGCCCAAGCTTTCCAATATCCTTTCGATTTGTAATGCACTTGGCTGCTCTTTGGATTATATTGTGAGCGGTGTGGAGGCAAACGATAACAACTATACGCTGGAGGACGGTGAGATCCGTCTGATTGAAAATTACCGCCGTCTTGACCTGCACGGCAAGGAGCTTTGTGCGCTTGTTGTGGATAAGGAGCTTCAGCGCGTGATCGGCGCGGAATACACCGAGAAGGGCAAGGCGAAGACCATCACGGCCGAGGAATTCCGTCGGCGTATGGAGGAGACGGAGGAGGGCGCACATCTTGGCAAGCGTCCCATCATGCTTTACGATCTTCCTGTTTCGGCAGGTATTGGTGAATTTCTGGATGAAAGCAAGGGTGAGGAGATCTACATTGCCAAGAATTCGCGTACGGTTGAGGCTGACTTTGCGCTCAAGATCAGCGGTGACAGTATGGAGCCCAAGTATCGTAACGGCGACATTCTTTTGGTTTCGGATTGCGACAGTGTTGAGGTGGGCGAGCCCGCGATCTTTATGCTGGACGGCAACGGCTACTTCAAGATCTACGGTGGCGACCGCTTGATTTCGCTTAACAAAAATTACGGCGACATCATGCTCAAGGATTTTCAGAGCGTTTGGTGCGGCGGCCGCGTGATCGGCAAGCTGAAGCGCAGATGATTTTACATTTTTAAGTTATGCCCTCCATAACGAATGCGCATAAAAACGGGAAATCCCGTTTTTATGCGCATTTTATTTTACCGCGCGATAAATTCCGTTTTTTTGGGTAAAAATATGTTTGGAAAATCAAACAAGGAGTGCTTAAAAATGAATGAAGCGGTAACAAAGAAACGGGAGGGCGGCGGTCGGCTTTTTATCCATCTGATCTGTGGCGGCTTGTCGCACGCGGTGTCAGCCGGGATCGCCCTTTTTCTGACTCCCTTTTTGATCGGGCGGCTTGGTGTGGAGGCCTACGGCTTTTACCCCATTGCGCTGGAGATCACGGCAATTGCGGCGCTTGTGATGGGGATTCTCAACGCTACGGCAGGGCGCTATATTGCCGTGGAATACGCGCGCGGGAACCGAGAGGACGCCAAGTGCTATTGCTCGACGGTGTTTTTTTCGGCCTTGGTGCTTGCGGGATTGCTTTTGATCCCTCTTGGCTTTTTGGTTGTGCTTGGCGATCGGTTTTTGAATATTCCCGAGGGGCTTTCGGGCGAGATACGTATTTTTCTCGCGCTTATGATTGCGGCGGGTTTTACCGATGCGGTGAGCGCGGTGTTTGGCACGTCGTACGAGACGGCGGATCGGTTGGATTTTCGCGCGGCGGGCGAGATGGCGGGCGTTTTGGTACGGGCGCTTTTGCTTTGGTTCCTTTTGAGCGGCGTTTTGCCCATCAGTATTATCAGCGTAGGCGTGGCGGTGCTTATGTCTTCCGTGGTTTCGGCGTGTATTCGCTTTTTTATGGCCAAGCATCTTACGCCCGATATTTTGCCTGATCACAATTTTTTTTCGTGGGGGGCGCTTCGGCGGTTGCTTGCCTCGGGAACGTGGTATTCGGTAAACGAGCTTGGCACATGGTTGACCGCGGGTGGCCTTTTGATTCTTGTGAACGTGCTTTTCGGTGCTGCTGAGTCGGGCGTCTATTCGTTGGCGCTTACTGCGGCGCGCGTGTTCGGCGGCGTGATGCTGATGCTGGCGAGCCTTTTTATTCCGCGCACTACGAAGCAGTTTGCTAAAGGGGATAAGGAAGCACTTCTTACGGAGGTGCTTGGCGGACAGCGGTTGGTCGGTTTTTTCGCACTGGTCGGTGTTTCGATGGCGGTTAGCTTTTTGAAGGAGTTTTTCACGCTTTGGTTGGGGGATGAGAATACGCTTCTTCTACGCCTTCTTACCGTTATGTCGCTTTTGCCGATGCTTTCGGTTGCCCTGTCTCTTCCGCTCTTTCACATGGCGGTGGTGATGAACCGCATAAGAAGAATGGCACTTCTTTACCTCGGCGGCTCGCTGTTGGGGGCGGCGCTAGCACTTGCCTTGGCCTTTTTCACGAACACCTCGATCCTTGGCGTCGCACTGGTTGCCTTTGGCGTGCGCGTGCTTTGGTACTCGGTTTTTATGCCTTTTTACGCCGCGCATCTTTTGGGTGTGGAGCCGCTCATCTTCTTTTTGCCGATCCTGCGCGCCTATATCGGTGCGGGAATATCGGTAGGACTTATCCTCGCGCTAAAAAGCGTGTGTGACCTTTCCTCCTTCGTCTCCTTTCTTATTGCGGGCGTGAGCAGTCTTTGCGTGGTTTTGGCCGTTGGATTTTTTGCGGTATACGGCAAACCAAAACTGAAAATGTAGTTGACTTTACGGCGGTTATACGCTATAATAGAATCAATTTGAGGAAGGGGGGAGAGCACCGTGCTTTTGATCTTGGAAAGCTTTTTCGTGCAGATGATGTTCGTGTTCGGCATCGTCATTCTGTGCGGCGCGTTCATCTCCTTCTGCAATAAATGCTTGTATGACGCCTGCGGCGACGCGGCCTTTGGGCTTGTACGTCTGACGGGCTATATCGGCACGCCCGTACACGAGCTGTCGCACGCGCTGATGTGCCTCTTGTTTGGGCATACAATCACAAAAATGAAGCTTGTGAATGCGGACAAGCGTTCTCGCACGCTCGGTTATGTGGAGCACACCTATTATAAGACCAATCTTTACCATCAGATCGGCAATTATTTCATCGGCATTTCGCCCATTTTGGCGGGCGGCGCGGTGGTGCTTCTCTTTGTTTGGCTCTTTATGCCCGATATGCTTGGGGAAATGTTGGGCGAGATTCGCGGCGTTTCGGGGCTTGATGCCGTTCCGCGCGCGCTTTCAGACGTGTGGCGTATCCTCTTTGACAAGGCGAATTTTGCGAATATTCGCTATTGGTTGGCACTGCTCCTTTCGCTTGCGGTGGTCATTCATATGGAGATCAGCCGTTCGGACGTTCGTTCGGGCGGACGGGGGCTTTTGGTTTTGTCGGTCATGCTTCTCCTCACCAACCTTGTTCTCGGCTTCCTGTTTCCCGAAGTGCTTCCCATGTTTACAGGGGCTTGTGTGAGGATCGGCATCGGCGTCTTGCTCTTTTTGCTCTTGCCGGCGGTGGTGTCGGCAAGTATTGGCGCCGTTTCGCTGCTCTGTCTCACCCTTCGCGCCATGTTTGGCAAAAAGGCGCGGACTGCGGCCACCAATCATCACCGTGCAAACGCTTCCAAAAAGAAAACGGTACAAAAAAGAAAAAAGAGCTGAGCGTGTCTCGGCTCTTTTTCGTATAAATTGAAGTTACGAGTTCGCTCCGCGACCTCGCTGCGCCGCCGTGACGACAGAGCGATAAATCAAAATTTGAAATAAAAAACAAGCAGGGCAGAGTCGGTTGACTCTGCCCTAAATTTATTCTACTTTGGAAAGATATTCGATCTGCTCGGGGGTGAGGACGTCGATTTTGCCGCCAAGCGAAGCAAGCTTCACGGTAGCAACGGCGAGGTCGGTCTCGCGCGGTACGCTATAGAGTTTATTTTCGAGCTTGTCCTTGTTTTTTACGAGGAATTCGAGGCTCTTGGCCTGAATGGCAAAGGACATATCCATGATCTCGGCGGGGTGGCCGTTGCCTGCGGCGAGGTTGACAAGACGTCCTTCGGCAAGCAGGTTGAGAATGCGGCCGTCCTTCATTTCGTAACCCACGATGTTGGGCTTTCTTTGGTAGTGTGCTACCGAAAGAGCCTCAAGCTCGGGGCGGTTGATCTCGACGTCGAAGTGACCGCTGTTGGCCAGCAGAACGCCATCCTTCATGACCTCGAAGTGACGCTTTCTGATGACGTCGTTGGTACCCGTGATGGTGATGAAGAGGTCACCTAAGGGGGCTGCCTCGTCCATAGTCATGACGCGGTAGCCGTCCATGATAGCCTCGGTGGCCTTGATGGGATCGATCTCGGTGATGATGACATTTGCACCCATGCCCGACAGACGCATGGCCGCACCTCTGCCGCACCAGCCGTAACCCGCGACCACGGCGGTCTTGCCCGCGATCATAAGGTTGGTGCAGTTCATAATACCGTCAAGCGTGGACTGACCCGTGCCGTAGCGGTTGTCAAAGAGGTGCTTGCAATCGGCGTCGTTGACGTCGATCATGGGGAACTCCAAAAGTCCCTTTTCCTCGCGCGCCTTTAGGCGATGAATGCCCGTTGTGGTCTCCTCGCAACCGCCAATGAGGTTTTTGCCAAGGTTGCGGCACTCACCGTGCAAGAGGGAGGTGAAGTCGCCGCCGTCGTCGATGATGAGATCGGGGCAACAAGCGAGCGTCGCCTTCAGATGTGCGGTATATTCCGTTTCGTTTACGCCGTGGCGTGCATATACTTCAAAGCCGTCGGCCGCAAGTGCGGCAGCCACATCGTCCTGTGTGGAGAGGGGGTTGCAGCCCGTCATGTAGACCTCGGCACCGCCCGCGCGGAGCACGTGACCGAGATAGGCGGTCTTGGCCTCCATATGAATAGACATGGCAATTTTCATGCCCGCAAAGGGCTTTTCACGCTCAAACTCTCCTCGAATGCCGTTCAAAACCGGCATATAGGAGCGCACCCAGTTGATCTTATCTCTGCCCGAAGGGGCAAGGTTTATATCTTTGATATCGCTCATTTGAAACCTCGTTTTCATTTTGTTTTATATCTTTTTTATTTTATCATAGAGATAGGAAGAAGTCAACCGCAATTTTCAATATTTATGCTTTATTTTATGCTTTACAAATCGGGGAAATAGGTGTATAATAATAAAGTTATATCATTTTGAGGGGAGAATCTTTATGTTCAGAAAATACAAAGCCATGTTGAAGCGGGAATTTACGGGCTACAATGCGGGGGCTTTTGCCGGCGACCTTATGGCAGGACTTACCGTGACTGCGGTTGCGCTTCCGTTGGCACTTGCTTTTGGCGTAAGCTGTGGTGCTGACGCGGCGGCAGGCCTTATTACCGCTATTCTTGCGGGACTTATCATCGGTGCGCTTTCGGGCGCCTCCTTCCAGATCAGCGGCCCGACGGGTGCGATGTCGGTGGTCATTCTCGGCGTCATTGCCCAATTTGATCTGAAGGGCGTTTTCGTCGTCAGCTTTTTGGCGGGCGCGCTCATTCTCATTTGTTCGTTTTTGAAGCTCGGACGCTTCGTCAGCATGATACCCCGTCCCGTGATCACGGGCTTTACGGCGGGTATTGCGCTTACCATCGCGCTCGGACAGGTCGACAATTTCCTTGGCACCGCCTCGGTTGGCGAGGGAGCCATTGCCAAGCTTGTAAGCGTCGTGACGGGTAAAGCGGGGATGCCCGATTACCGTACGATCCTCATTGGCGGCATTGTTATTCTCGTGATGCTCTTGTGGCCGAAGAAGTGGAATGCGCGCGTGCCGTCTTCCTTGGTGGGTATTATCGTGGCAACGGTTGCGAATCTCCTGCTTGGCTTTGACATTGCCTGTGTGGGTGAGATCCCCAAAAAGATATTCCTTGATGCGCGCCTTTCCTTCGGTGACATCGAGTGGAACCGCATTGGCGAGTATCTTTCGCCCACGATCAGCATAGCGGCGCTCGGCATGATCGAGAGCCTTCTTTGCGGTGCGAGTGCCTCGCGCATGAAGAACGAGCCCTTTGACGCCGACCTTGAGCTTGTGGCGCAGGGCGTGGGCAATATGGTGATCCCCTTTTTCGGCGGTGTACCCGCCACGGCGGCGATCGCGCGTACCAGCGTGGCCATTAAGTCGGGGGCGCGCACCCGTGTGTGCGGTATCGTACACGCGCTCGGACTTCTCGCCTCGATGTTTCTCCTTGGCGGTGTAATGGCGAAGCTTCCTCTTGCGGCTTTGGCGGGTGTGCTTCTCGTGACCGCGTGGCGTATGAACGAGTGGAGCGAGATTCGCTACATATTCTCTCGTCGCTTTTACGGCGCGATCGCAAAATTCCTGCTTACCATGGTGGCTACCATCGTGTTCGACCTGACGGTTGCCATTCTTCTCGGTATCGGCTTCTCGATGCTTCTGTTTGTGATTCGCAGTGCCAAGCTGCGCGTGGAGCTTTCGGACGTGGACGAGAATGGCGACAGTAATCCCGACCACGTGATCGCTTACATCAGCGGCCCCGTTTTCTTTGCCAACCTTGGCGGTCTTGATGAAAAGCTGGAGACGGCGCGCGGGGATTGCAAGAGTTTGATCCTTTCCTTCCGCGGTGTACCTGCGGTGGATACGAGCGGTGTGGAAGCCATCATCGAGGGGCTTGACCGCTTGGTTGAGGAGGGCGTAAAGGTCTCGATCTGCGGCATGAACGAATCGGTGCAGAAGATGCTTGTACGCGGCGGACTTGCCGAGCACGAGGGGCTTACGATCGAATCCTCGCTGGATAAGATTTTAACAAGATAACCGTAAACGGCATAAAATAAGAAAAGAATGTTTGGGAAAGGAGAACGGTATGGAGATTCGAGAGGTCGTATTGCCAAAGGGAGCGCCGCACGGCATTTGTTTGGCGCTTGTGGCCGATCTGCATAGCCAAGTGCCGGCGGGGCTTATGGATGTGCTGATCGAAAAAAAGCCGACGGCAGTTCTCTTTACGGGCGACGTGGTACACGGCAAGGAGAAATGCGAGGAAGGACTCCGCTTTCTTCGCGAATGTGCTACGCGCTTTCCCACTTTTTGCTCGCTCGGCAACCACGAATTCAAATACGGTGCCGATTTTCGCGACGCGATTCGGCAAACGGGTGCCACTCTGCTTGACGACAGCTATATCGAGAGGAACGGCCTCGTTATCGGCGGACTGACGACCGGTTTTGCCAAAGAAACGCAGGGAACCTTTCGCAAGACGCCACCGCCAAACCTTTCTTGGCTGGAGGGCTTTTGTAAGCGAAAAGAATACCGTATCCTGCTTTCGCACCACCCCGAATATTTTGACCTTTTGAAGAATTACGATATTGATCTTATCCTATCGGGACACGCGCACGGCGGACAGTTTCGCCTTTTCGGCATTCCGTTTTTCGCGCCGGGGCAGGGCTTTTTTCCGCGCTATACAAGCGGCTTTTACGGCGGCAAGATGTTCGTCAGCCGTGGCGTCTCCAATTCGGTGGGACTTCCAAGAATCGGCAATAAGACCGAGCTTGTGTTTTTTGTAAATAAGTAAAATTTAGGAGCAAAGTCCAATCGGCTTTGCTCCTTTTGTTTATAAATTGAAGTTTGTAGGGGAGACGCCAAGGGCTCTGCCCTTGGAACCCGCAAACTTTTGAAAAAGTTTGATCAAAACTTTTCTTGCATGGGTTTGTACAAACTTTACGTCATTTTGAGCCGCGTACAGCGCACGCGCAGAAAAGAGAGCGAGCTCTCTAAGTCTTGGGCGTGGCTCGCGGCGTAAATGTTCTTCGCACAAGGTGCGAAGAACCAAAATGACTTGGAAAACTCTTACAATATTGCTTTTGCAGACTTTTTAGTAAAAATTTTCAGAAAAGTTTTTGAGGGTTTTAGGGGACTTTTTTCAAAAAGTCCCCTAAGCGTTCCCACCGATAAATTAAAATTTGAAATATGGAAAAAGGCAGAGTTCCTTTGAACTCTGCCTGATTTTTGTGTGGCGATCAATCCTCAAACATACCGCCGCCGATAAATTCGCGTAAGAGCGAGCTTTTGGGGACGAGGTCGGGGTCGATAGCGGGAAGGGAGGCCATGACCTCAAAGAGCTCGGTGAGCCACGGATATTTTCTCTCGGTCTCGGGCATCGAGGCGGGGAGAAGGTTTTTGTGAATGCCAAGCTCACAGGGGAAGAAGGTATTGATGTCGTAGTGTGCGCGATGCTTGTAGGGCATGATATACAGGTTTTCACCGCGCTCCACGCTTTCGTAGAGGTCAACGGTGGCCTCGGGCGAACGTCCGCGCGTGCGCGCGTCGCGCGTCATGCGGCGCGCCAAGCGCACCTTTGAGGGATGGAGCAGGCGACCGTCCGGAAGCTCTACGCGTGTACGGACGCTGACGTACACGCGCGTGGTATAGTCATCGGCGTCGATCACATCGGGATTGAGGGCATGGATACCCTCCAAGATCAAAAGCTCGTTCTTTTTCAGACGCAGGCGTTCGCCGCTGCTTTTGCGTGAGTTGGTGAGAAAGTCAAAGCGGGGAAGTTCGACCTCGTTTCCCTTGTGAAGCTCGGAGAGCTGGTGATTCAGATAATCGGCGTCAAGGCGATCGGGTGACTCCAGATCCAGCTTGTTCTCGGCAAAAAGTACTTTTTCTTCGGACGTGAGGGGATGAAAATAGTTGTCAAGCGAGAGGACGTGCGTCTGACATCCCATGTTATCGAGCATATGCTCGGTGAGGCGCGCCGAGGTGGTCTTTCCCGAGCCCGACGGGCCCGAAATGAGAATAATAGGACGCTCGGCGGCGGTTTTCAAAACGCCCTCCACGAGCGAGGTAATGCTTTGATGATAGGCTTCGTCGCATTCACGGATAAAATCCGCGGCCGACGCCTCGGTTTTCTTGGCGATCCATTCCGATTTCATAGCTGCTCCTTTCGGTAGAGAAGTCTTATATATATTATGTATTATGACTAAAAGTGTGACGTTTTTTTCATTGTATCATATTTTTTTCAATTTCGCAAGTGGTTTTGACAAATAACCCCATCACCGATTGGTAATGGGGTTGTGAGAATCAGTTTTTCTTTTTTAGTTGCTCCCTGGTGCCGTCGGGGCGCTCAATGACGGTATTGCCAAGCGTTGCACCAAGCGAGGCGCGGATCTCGGCCAGGTACTCCTGACGGAGCGCCGCCTGCTCCTCCAGCTCCTCTTGGGTGAGGGCTCTCGTTTTGGATTCCGCTGCCAGATAATTGATGCGGTCGATCTTTTCCTTTACCATAGCCTTATGTTGAAAATCCTTTCTTTTTGTATTTCAAATCTCCAATGAAAGCAAAAAACTCCGTTCCCAACAGGACGAGGCGCAAAGCACTCGCGGTACCACCCGTAATTTTAGCCGAAGCTAACACGCTACTGACATATACCGCACTCCGCTACCTGCCAAAGCCTCGCTTTACGCAAAATATGCCTTTTATAAACGAGTTCGGATATATAGGGCGCGGAAATGAACGCTCAAGCTTCATTGTGGCATTATCGACAAAAGTATAGCACACCCCTCCTTTATTGTCAAGGGGGGGAGATTAAATTCTTATCGGTCTGCCTGCGCTTAAATAAAATTTACGCAACATGTAGGGGCGATTCACGAATCGCCCCTACACAAGTTGCTACGCGACCTTGGTTAATAAATCGGTTTTGCGCCAAAGGAAAAAATTGGATTCGCAAATCCCGATTTGTTACATCCAAGCTGTAGCCGTTTCGAAATGCCGATTTGTTGAAAAAACAAGCTGTGGTGTTGTTATTTTGCGAGTTTTTCCAAAAGCTTCAAAAGCAGATCGTACACGCGCTCGGCGGAGGAGAGGCTCAAGCGCTCCTTCGTTGTGTGGGCATCAAGCACGTCGGGCCCGATGGCGATGCAATCCACGCCTGCAATGGCAGACGAGAAGACGGCGCACTCAAGTCCCGCGTGGATAGCCTCGACCTTGGGCTCCTTACCAAATTTCTCGCGGTAGGTCTCAACATAGAGGTCAGTAAGCACACTGTCCTTCTTGAATTCCCACGGGGGATAGTGGCCGCCGGTCTCGATCGTGACGGGAAGGAGCGAGAAGAAGGCCTTCAATTTTTCCTCCAGCGCATCGAGAGCCGAGGCCTTGTTACTGCGCAGTGCGTAGCAAAGCTTTGCCTCGTCACCGTCGGTGGTAAGGATACCGAGGTTGAGCGAGGTCTCCACAAGTCCCTCGATCGCCGCACTCATTTCCATTACGCCGTTTGGCGTGCAGGTGAGCGCGTATGTCAAGGATTTGGCGGCATTTCTGTCTATTTTGAGACACTCCGTTTTGTCAAATGTGGTTATCTTTGCCTCGAATCCCGTCTCGTGCGCGATCTCGGCGCGGAGTTGTTCGATATATGCGTGCGCAAGTGTGGCGAGTGCGTTGGGATCTTCGCTGGCAAGGGAGAAGGTAGCGGCATTCGGAATGGCGTTTGCCTTGGTGCCGCTTTCTATGGCGAGAAGGTCGAAGTCGGCAAGAGCTGCCAGATGGTTCAGGATGCGTCCCGCAAGCGTGGCGGCGTTGACGCGGTGACCGGCGATCTCCACACCCGAATGACCGCCCTTGAGTCCATAAAGCTCGATCTTGACACCGGTTGCGGTGATCTTTTGCTTGTGAAGGGGAAGGAATGCCTTGAAGTCACTTCCGCCCGCGCAGGAGACTGTGACGGTGTCCTCCTCCTCGGAGTCGAGATTGATGAGCCGCTTGGCGTGAAGAAGGGAGGTGTCAAGCTCCACGGCGCCCAGCATACCGATCTCCTCGTCGGCGGTAAAGACCGCTTCGATGGGGGGGTGCGGCAGGTCGCTTTGCTCCAAAATTGAAAGCACCATGGCAACGGCAATGCCGTTGTCGGCACCGAGCGTGGTGCCGTCGGCGCGGAGTACGTCGCCCTCGCGCACGAGTGTGATGGCCTCTTTTTCGAAGTCAATGGGGTTCTCGGGCGTCTTTTGGCAGACCATGTCAAGATGCCCCTGCAAAATGACGGGCGCGGCGTTCTCAAAACCACGGCTCGCGTCCTTATATATAATTACGTTTTTGGCGTCGTCAACGATATAGCGAAGTGAATTCTTTTTGGCGAAATCCGCGCAGAATTGTGCGATTGCGTCGCGATTGCCCGAGCCGTGCGGAACGCTTGAGAGCTCCTCAAAGAGTTCAAATACGCGGCTGTGGCGTAAATCCTTGAAATCAATCATGGCAGTTCTCCTTGTTTTTAAGATTTGGGACTTTTTATATGTCTAAAAGTTCTTTTAGCATGAGTTCTTTGTTCGATAAAAAAAGTTTTGTTATCTGATAACTGGACGTTTCTTCATATGGACACGGCTCGACTTTTTCATGATCAAACAACAAAATGGAGGCATCGGGGCATCCAAGTAGAATCGGGGAATGCGTAGCTATAATAAATTGTGAGCCGTTTTTGGCCGATTCATAGATGTGTTTGAGTAAAGTCAGTTGTCTTTGTGGGGAAAGTGCGGCTTCAGGCTCGTCAAGGATATAAAGTCCGGGTTTATCAAAGCCCCGAATAAAATCGAGAAAGCTCTCGCCGTGAGAGCGGGCGTGATAATTGGCCCCTATATATTCCAGCGTGCTGGCCGTGGCTACGTTGAAAAAGGTTTCGGCGCGGAAAAAATATCCGAGCTTGGGACGCGAAAAGCTTTTGATCAGCGTAAGGGATTCGCTTAAAGGCGAAACATCGTCATATGTGTTAAAGTGATAGTTGATCGTTCCGCCCTCGGCATTAAAGCCAAAGGCAACCGCGATCGCTTCCAAAAGCGTCGATTTACCCGAGCCGTTTTCTCCAACGAAAAAGGTGACGTTCTTTTCAAGCATAAGCTCGGAAATACTTTTGATGGATGGGATCTCGTGCAAGTACGAATCGGGATCCACGTTATTCCAATCGATGCGAAGCCCACGAATAAATAGTTCTGCCAAAGTTATCACCTCTTTCGTCTATTATAGCATACGTCGAAAGATAAGTCAATGAAATCGTGCTTCGCACGATGAAATCCTCGCTACGCTCGGATGAAATCTTCGGCGTACCGCCTCAGATGAAATGAAATCCGACCTCTCCCCGCGTAGCGGGATTTCATCGCGAAGTGATTTCATCCAACGAAGTTGGATTTATCCCGTCCGTAAGGGCGAATTTCGTTGAAAAAAGCACTGCATAAGCAGTGCTTTTTTCTGGTGGGGGATGGTGGATTCGGACCACCGAAGTCAGTGACAACAGATTTACAGTCTGCCCCCTTTGGCCGCTCGGGAAATCCCCCGTATGGAGTCTACAGCGATTGCCATAAACCCGTT
>JAZTWS010000226.1:0-2886 GCA_045636005.1 Eubacteriales bacterium
TGAAGCCCGTATCATAACTGAATTCGGGAATTTTGACGTTTACGGGATAGTATTCTTTATTTTCCCACATGGAAAGCCAAGCTGCGCCGTCAAGCGAGGCGGCGAACTCGTAGACGTCCTTGTTTTCCTCGGGGAGAAGGGCGACGAAGCTATATTTTCCGCCCTTGTAGTGCTTGGAAAAGCCAATGCCGTTCTCGATGCGCAACACCGTACCCTCGTCCGAGCAAAGCATTTTGACGGGGGTTTTTGTGCCGTCGTAATTTTGGAACTCGTCGTCTCGGATCTGCTTTTTTTCGTATTCGCTCTGCCATTTGGCATCGAAAACGAGCGTGTTGATCAGATACATTACGGCACTTGGCGGAATATTTTTAACAATGGAATCGATCATGCCGTCGGTGTTTTTCTTGACCCAACCGTTGATATCCTTTACGGTGGAGGCGTCAAAGGGGGCGGCAAACTGCTCGGCATCGTACCAATCGGCCGAGGTTTGCAGATAGTCCTCACTTACCGTGAGCGTTTCGGCATCCTTGAACCAGACCGAGTTGGCAAGCTTCACCTTGAAGCCGTCGCCCGACGTGAGCGATCGCGCATAGGCGTAGGCCGCTTTGTTGAGCGTGTCCACGTCCATACCGAGAAGATCTTCCAGTTGAGCGCGCGTTTCGCCCGAGGCGCCGTTCGTTATAAGTGCGAGGCAGAGAAGCGCCGAGAGGGGAGAGGCGAGAAGGTTTTCGCCTTCTTCGGTGTTTGCCAGCGTGCCTTCAAAGAGTTCAAAAGAGAAGGTTGCGACCGCGTTTTTGAAATCTTCCGTAACCTCGCCCTTATCGGTGGCCTTTCTTTCGTAGTCGGCCGACAACGCCGACGCCTTGGGAATCAAACCGCCGCACGAGGTGAGTGAAAAAAGCATCAGAGAGGCAAGCAGTAAGCAAACGAGAGAGACAAATGTTTTCTTTTTCATGACGTGATTCCTTTCTTGTATTTCTTTGCCTTTATAGACGATAATTTTTTCATTTTGTTCCCAAGTTGACAAATATAGGGTTGCATGTTATAATAGATCATAAAAATGTTGAGGTAATATGATATGATACGCTTTGTGGAAGAAAAGGATATCGAGTCGCTTGTGGCGATCTATAATTATTATATCGAAAATACGACCTGCACACTGGAAATGGAGCCGCTCTCGGCGGAGACCTTTGGTAATCGGGTGAGAGACATTTCCGTGCGTTTTCCGTATCTGGTATTGGAGGAGGACGGACAGATTCTTGGATATGCCTATTTGAACGATTTTAACGTGCGTGCCGGTTATCGCTTTACGGCTGATCTTTCGTTATATGTGGCACCCACGGCACGCGGACGGGGAATCGGAAGGGCACTTTATGATGCGATCGAGCCAAAGGCCAAGGAGATGGGGCTTTGCAATATTCTTTCGCTTATCACCTCGGAGAACGAGGCAAGCCTTGCCTTTCACGATGCGCTCGGCTTTGAACGCGTGGCAAGGATCGACGATATTGCCCACAAATTCGATCGATGGATCGGGCTTTGCTACTGTATCAAGAGAATATAAAAAAACGGGAGCAGGAAAACCTGCTCCCATTTTTTTGATTTTATTTGTTCTTTTTGGAATTCTTGATGACCAGCTTCGAAAGCGCGAAAAGGGCGATGACGTTGGGAAGAACCATCAAGTAATTGAAGAAGTCGGTAAGCTCCCAAACAAGATCGTTCTGAAGGATCGAGCCGAGGAAGATAAATCCGATGGCAATCACCGAGTAGATCACAACGGCGATCTTCTGCTTCTTGCCTGCCATATACTGTACGTTCAGCTTACCGAAGAAGTTCCAGCTGAGGGTGGTAGAGAACGCGAAGAAGAACAGGCAGATGGCAACGAAGATGTTACCGAAGTTGCCCAAGCTCGAGAAGGCGGAGGTGACTGCCAGCTGCATAGCAGTAGTTTTGGTTACGATGCCACTTTCGAGGGCTGTTTCGTAAGCACCTACGGAAAGGTGAGAGCTCAAAACACCGTCGCCTGCATACAGACAGGAGATAACGACGAGAGCCGTCATAGTGAGAACGACGAAGGTGTCAATAAATACACCGATCATAGCGACAACACCCTGATCGTGCGGCTTTTCTACCTTGGCCATTGCGTGTGCGTGCGGCGTAGAACCCATACCTGCCTCGTTCGAGAAGAGACCACGCTTTGCGCCTTGGCTGATCGCCGTCTTCAACGCTACACCGATACCGCCACCGATGAGTGCCTGGGGAGTAAAGGCAAACTTGAAGATCATACCAAATGTTTCAGGGATGTAACGGACACGAAGTGCCAGAACAACAAGTCCGCCCAAAAGGAAGAGGGTAGCCATCAGGGGTACCAATTTCTCGGTAACCGAGGCAATTCTTTGAATGCCACCAAGGAAAATGAAGGCGGCAATGGCTGCTACGATAATACCAATCACCCAAACAGGAATACCGAATGCAGTGTTGCAGGTCTCGGCAATCGAGTTGGACTGTACCATCGAGCCCATAAAGCCAAGTGCAAGCGTTGCCGCAATGGCAAAGAACCATGCGAGGAATTTACCGAATCCGTTCGGGAATGCCTTTTTCATGTAGTAAACAGGGCCGCCGCGAACCTCGCCGTTTTCGTCGACCTCGCGGGTCTCCTGTGCCAGCGTTGCTTCTGCGTAAATGGTGGCCATACCAAGGAATGCGATGATCCACATCCAGAAGATCGCACCGGGGCCGCCTACCAGAATTGCGCCGGATGCACCAACGATATTACCGGTACCAACCTGTGCGGCGATGGCTGTTGCCAAAGCCTGGAAAGAAGACAGGCCGCCTTCCTGCTTGCCGCCGCTGAGCTTGATATTGCCAAACACCTTCTTCATACCTTCG
>JAZTWS010000227.1:0-6819 GCA_045636005.1 Eubacteriales bacterium
TAAGAGCGATTCATCTATTTTTTCGGAAACATAAACCGCCTTATGCACACCGCAAAGGTCAATGAAGTTGAGCGCGGCGCGTCCCATCAAAAAGATGGCTTCAAAGTCCTCCACGCCGGGAACGAGCGTCAGATCGTAGACCTCACCAACCTCACCCGCCGTGCGAAATTGGCAGATTCCAATGAATTTTTCGTCAACCGAAGCCGCGTAAGCCAGCGCGTCCTCGCGATAGGTTACGCCGCAACGCGAGCAATAAAGCTCTTGGTCGGCCTTGGACTGTATGGGAAGAATTTTCAGCATGATTTATTTTCCTTTTCCTTTTTTCAAATATTCGACCTGGCTCTTGGTAAGATAACGCCATTTTCCCGGAGCCAAATTTCCAAGCGAAAGCTCACCGATCGCCACGCGGCAAAGGCGGAGAATGTTAAGTCCCTGTGCCTCGCACATCTTACGGATCTGGCGGTTGCGTCCCTCGTAAAGCGTCATGCGAAGAACGGTATATTCGTTTTTTGCCGTTACGGTCTCGGTTTTCACGGGCAGGATTTTATAGCCGTCGATCATCATCGGCGAAGCCAGTGCGCGCAACTGCTCGGCACTTACCCGACCTTCGATCTTAACGTGATAGATCTTCGGAATATCGTGCTTCGGGTGTGTGAGCTTATAGGTAAGAGAGCCGTCGTTCGTCATAAGAAGCAGCCCCTCGGAGTCCATATCCAAGCGTCCCACGGGGTAGAGCCTTGCGTGCGCATCGGCAACAAGCTCGGTGACCGTGTGCCGACCTCTGTCGTCGGTGACCGTAGATAAATAGCCGCGCGGCTTATTCAGCATGATATACTTATATACGTTTTTTTCGGGCGGCGTTATCACCCGCCCGCCGTATTCCACAACGTCATTTTCGGGGTCGATCTTCTGACCCAGCTCGGCGCGCACGCCGTTTACAAGCACCTTGCCGTTTTTGATCTCCTCCTCAGCGGCGCGGCGCGAGAGAACATCACAGTCGGTAAAAAATTTTTGAAGTCTGATTTTTTCCATAGTATCCTTTATTTTTTGAAGATAGAAAAGAGCCACGCAAACAATCCGCCGCGCGTGGCGCGGGCAATCGTTTCTTTGGCAATCAGATCGCACGCGGCGATCTCCTCGCCATCACAAATACAAACGAGCCGCCCGATCACGTCTCCTGCGTTTACGGGCGCGTAAAGAAAGCGCGGTGCCTCCACCCGACAGGTGATCTCACCGTGTCCTTTGGGGAGCGTGGTGGCAAGCGTCTCGCTATTGACTGCCGTCAGCGTATCGGTTTTTCCGTTTACAACGGGCAGAGAGACGGTATAGGCACCTTTTTGGGCATAAGTAACCCTTGTATAACGAGAAAAGCCAAAGTCCAGCATGGCTGTGTGATCCTTCCAATCGTCAGGCGCGTGCAGAGTGACCGCCACAAGCAAAAGTCCGTCGCGCTTTGCGGCACTGACAAGACATCGGCCGCTTTTTTTGGTAAATCCCGTTTTCACGCCGACCGCCCCCTCATAGAGATGAAGCATCTTGTTGTGGTTGACAAGCACGCGAACGCCCTCGTCGGTGTTTAAGGGAATCTTCATCTTGTACGTCGAGCAGATCTTTTGAAAGATCTCGTTGGAAAGTGCGTACGAGGCAAGACGAGCCAAATCGTACGCCGTGGTATAGTGCGTTTCGCCGTCAAGTCCGTGGGGATTATCAAAGTGCGTGTTTATAAGCCCCAGCGTCGCCGCCTTTTCGTTCATTTTTTGAACGAAGCTCTCCACGTCTCCCGAAACGGCAATGGCAATGGCCGTGGCCGCGTCGTTTGCCGACTCCAAAAGAAGCGCGTAGAGAAGAGCCTCCATCGTCAATCTTTCCTTTGGGTAAAGATAGATCGAGGAGCCTTCAATTCCTGTAGCTTCGGGCGAGACCTCAATTTCCTTTTCAAGTGCCATGCTCTCGATTGCAACAATGGCTGTCATGATTTTGGTGGTAGAGGCCATAGGCAAGCGCACGAAGGCGTTTTTCTGATATAGCACCTGTCCTGTAGCGGCATCCATAAGAAGCGCACTTTTGGCCGAGACCGATGGCGCAGCCGCCGAACAGGGAAGCGTTAGCGAAAAAAGAAGAATAAGCGCGAGAAAACAGGCAAGCAAGCGTTTCATGGATCAACCTCACAAAAAGTATTCGATACAATGTATGCTTGCTTGCAAGACGATATGCGATTAGCCTTCGTCGGCAGCTTCCGTTGCCTCGGCCTTGTCGTCGGCCTCTGCATCCTTCTTCTTAAACACCGCTTTGAGACGGCTGATGATCTCGGGCGAACGCTCGATGATACTCGTGATCTGATCGATGGGATCGGCGGGATAGGGCTGGCCTACGTTGATCATTTCGATGTTGCCGTCCTTTTTGACGACCAGGAAACCAACGGGATGAATGGAGAGACCGGTTCCACCGCCTGCGCCGAAGTTCTGCGGACGGTTGGCCGCCGTGGATTTGCCGTCGTAGTCAAGTCCGCCCGTTGCAAAGCCGACCGATACCTTGGATACGGGAATGATGGTCGTGCCGGACTCGGTGGCGATCGGATCACCGATCACGGTGTCGGCATCGATCATAGAGCGAATGTTTTCCAGAGATGCTCGGATGATTTCTTCCAATTTGTTTTCGTTTGCCATGATGAAATATCCTTTCTTTTATGATTTCACTTTTTGTTTTTTTGTTTTTGTATAAGCAAGCAGGGCTTTTAAGAGAATGTCAAGTATATGCCACACGCGAAGTGAGAAGGAAATACGTAAATCAACGCGCGTCTTTTCGCCAAGATAGTCGGGGCAAACCAAGATCTCGTCATTTCTTTTGGTCTTTAGCTTGCCAAATTGGTTGAGCGTTTCCAAAAGCAAGGCAACGCCGCCATTTACGGCACCGTACAGAATGGCCGTGCTTGCCGCGTCTCCTGTTGCCACGAAAATGTGAATGCGCGCGGCGCGTATCGAAAGATGGCCAAGCGTTCGCTCCAAAAGCACGGCAAGAAGACTGCGAATGTCCTTCAGGTTCTTCAAAATACCCTTTTCCTCACCGCTCGGCTTTGCCTCGGCAGTTGTTGTTTTTCGTCCCCGTTTTTTCTTGGCCGCCTTTTTGGTGTGAGCGGGAAAACGGGACTTTTTCTTCTTAGCGGGGAAGAGGCGGAATTTTAGAAAAAGCACCGAAAGGGTCAGCGTAACCTCCTCACGATATTCGAGGATGATGTGCGCCGAAAGCATGGATAGCAGAAACAGAAGGGCAAGAATTCCCAACAAGATCCAAAGAAATATCATGCCATGCCTCCTTTCAGTCACAGTATTGCCGATGTATTCCTTATTTAGTCGGTCTCCTGTCCCTCGGACTCCTGTTCGTCATTCTTGGGCGTTTCAATAACGCTCGAATTGGGGATCTCCATCGTCATCTGCGTGGTATCGACCTCGCCCTCGGCGTTGACGTTCATGGTCATAAGCTCGGTTTCGGGAAGCTCATCGAGCGAGGAAAGGCCAAACACGCGCAAAAATTTTTCGCTTGTTCCGTAAAGCGTCGGGCGGCCGGGGGCGTCAAGCCGTCCCACTGCCACGATCAGCTCTTTGTCAATGAGGGAGTTTACCGAATAGTTGCTGTCAACACCGCGTATGGTGTCAATATAGGTTCTCGTAACGGGTTGATTGTAGGCCACGATGGCAAGAACCTCCATCGACGAAGCCGAGAGATTTCCACCGCGGCGAATGCCAAGAGCCTCGCGAATGTAAGTGGCAAAGATCTCCTTGGTGGCAAGCTGACAGGAGTCGTCGAAGGTGAGAAGCATGATACCTCTACCCGAACCCTCCTTGCTATATTCCTCCGCCATATGCGCTACCATTTTTTTCGTATCCTTTTCGGTGAGACCAAGCACTTCGGCAAGCTTGCTATATGCAATCGGATGCCCCGCCGCATACAGAATAGCCTCAATGGCGGCCTCTACATTTTTAATTTGCTCCATCGGCTTGTCCATCGTCGTTGTCCTCCATGTTCGTTTGAGTAGGCTCGTCCTCGGCCTCTACGTAATTTTCATTGATTACAAATCGCGTGCCGACACCCTCAACGGTATTGGTTTTCTCATCGTCCTCCACAATGGAGATGCGATTGACCTTAATAAGCTCCAAAACGCCGATGAAAATGGCGATCATGTCGGGAAGCGAGACCGAGTCGTCCAAAAGCTCGCCAAGCGAGACCTTCTTTTTCTTTTGTATATGGTCAAGAATCCCCACGATCTTGATCTCTACGGGAACGATCGGCGCGCTCAGCATGGGCGTAAAGGGCTCCTTGCTCTTGGCACGCTCCATGGCGGCGTTATAAGAAAGAATACGTCTTACGGCCAAACAAAGATCCTCGATGTTCTGATCGGCCACATAGGTGCGGTCAACCGAAATTTCGTCGGTGTCCTTGGCCATACGGCCGCTGAAGGCCGCATATCGTGGCGTGAGTACCAGCATGGCCGCCTTGGCCTGCTGATATTTGAGAAGGGCGTCCACGAGTTGTTTACGCGGATCCTCCTCCACCTCCTCGTCGCGCGGCAGAAGCATTTTGCTCTTGATGAGCATCAACTCGCTGGCCATGACGATGAATTCCGAGGCAACGTCCATATCCATGTTTTGCGCCTCGTTGACAAATTCCATATACTGATCGCAGATCAGAGAAATGGGGATATCTTCAATATTCACTTTGTTTTTGTGTATGAGGGCCAGCAAGAGATCCAGCGGTCCCTCAAACTGATCGAGTCGATAAGTAAGAGCGTCCATAATATCCCCCTTTCGTAGGGTGACAGTAGATATACGAACCCGTTTATAAAAGGCATATTTTGTGCCATTCTTCGTCAAAAAGCCTCGGAATATTTGCTATATTCCATCGACTTTTTTCCTCGCCTCGCGCAAAATCTGCTCTTTTATAAATTTTTCGAACTGTCACGCAGTTATTTTTGAGTGATGTTTGAGATAGGCGCCAAAAGCGCCAAAAAGAGCAAGTGACAGCGGGTTGGTATATCTACTGTCACCCTAAGGTTTATGCGAAAAGATGAGCAAACAGATAATAGATCATCATGTTCATGGTTTGTCCTGCCTCGCTTTTCATCGAAAGACCGACGCACGACAGCACCAGATCAGCAAGTCCGCTTGTAGCCGAGCTTATGAGGTCCGAGAAAAAGGGAACGAACCACAGAAGAAGCAGAATGGCGATCATGATATATTGCTCGTATTTCATGATGCGGAAATAAAGCTTTTGCGGCAGAAGCAGATGCGCGATGCGCGAACCGTCAAAGGGCGGTATGGGAATGAGATTGAAGACCGCAAGGCCGAGGTTAAGAACCACACCCATATAAAGCATATAGTTCAAAACGCATAGCATATTAAAGCCCGTGGAGGAGACGTTGATTGTACTTGCAAGCAGGATCTCAAGGCGCAGAAGCACGGCAAAGATCAAAGCAAGCAAAACATTGGATATAGGCCCTGCGGCCGCCGTCAGCGCCATGCCGCGTCTTGGATTTTTGAAGTATCTTACGTTGATGGGAACCGGCTTTGCCCAGCCGAAGTGGAAAAACAACATACAAAGAAAGCCGAAGATATCAATGTGCTTGACGGGATTTAAGGTGAGTCTTCCCAAGCTGCGTGCCGTGGGATCGCCAAGCTTATTCGCGATATATCCGTGCGCCGTTTCATGTAGCGAAAGGGCCAAAAGAATGATGGGCAGGATCAACGCGTAAGAAATTAGGGTACTGCGTGAAAAATCGAACATAATAACCTCGTTATAATTTGATATCGGTAGCGGCAGAGATCTCTCGCCAAACCTCAGGCTTTCCTATGTTTTTGAGAGAGGAAAAGAAGAGGATCGGTGTGCCCTCGGCGATGAGGGGGTGCGATGCGAGAAGCTCCTCGCTCTTTTTCCGCTCGGTCGCATTCAGCTTATCGCATTTCGTGGCAACCACGATATAGGGAATTCCGCTTTGGTTCATAAAATCCAACATCATCTCGTCGTCCTTCGTGGGACCTATGCGACTGTCCACAAGCTGAAGCACAAGCTTCAAAAGATCGATGTTGGGATTGGCAGTAAAGTAGCCGTCGGTGAGTGCCGACCACACCTTTTTATCCTCCATCGTCCGTTTGGCAAAGCCATAGCCTGGCAGGTCAACGAAGAAGAGTTTTTTATCAATGTCGTAAAAATTGACCGTTATGGTCTTTCCGGGAGCCGAGCTGACGCGCGCCAAGCTTTTTCTTCCGAGAAGGGCATTGATCAGCGAGCTTTTGCCGACGTTCGAGCGTCCCGAAAAGGCGATCTGCGGAATGGCGTCGGTCGGGAATTGGCGAGGCAAGCCTGCGCTGATGCGAAGAGTTGTATTTTGTAGGTTCAGAGGCATAACTTACCTTCCTTTCGTTTTATAAATTGGCGGTGATGCTATTTGTGTGGATCTCGGTGCTGATCTGCGGAAGCTTTTCGGCCGTAAGCGTTTCGCGCGTCTTGGTTTCCGTGGCGGGCAGAAGTGCCTTGTCCAGCACGTCGGAAATTTTGCGGCAGGGAACGAAGGTGAGGTTTTCACGCGCCAGCGGATCGATCTCCGCAAGATCGCGCATATTGGCCTCGGGAATAAGAACGGTCTTTACGCCCGCCGTGTAGGCCGCCATGGTTTTTTCCTTAAGACCGCCGATGGCAAGCACGTTGCCGCGAAGCGATATTTCGCCCGTCATGGCAATGTCGCGACGTACGGGACGTCCCGTGAGGGCGCTGACGAGCGCCGTTATCATGGTGACGCCTGCCGAAGGCCCATCCTTGGGGACGGCA
>JAZTWS010000228.1:0-3180 GCA_045636005.1 Eubacteriales bacterium
GGATTTTGGCGGCACAGCACTCGGCGGCCTTGCCTTCCAAGAAAAATACGAGAAGCTCGCCTTCTCTCTTACGCGTGACTACCGTGCGCCCGCCATTCGCATGGAGGACTTTCTCGCAGGGCGCGTCAGTCAATCACTTGGTGAGGTAAAACCAAGCTATCCGCGCGGCGTGGTGCTTTCGGCACTTGACGAGTGTCTGCCGAGCTTTGCCACCCAAAGCCTCAAAGCCGCCATTCCCGCGTTTGACGATTACAAAAAGGGCTTTTACCTGCCTGACGCGATCCTCACGGGCGTTGAGACCCGAACCACCTCCCCCATTCGCATTCCGCGCGACGAAAGCGGACAAACCCTTCTCGGTCTTTACCCCTGCGGCGAGGGCGCAGGATATGCAGGCGGTATTATCTCCTCGGCCGTCGACGGTATTCTTACGGCTACCAAGCTGATTCAAAACCATCAAAAGGATGAAACGTATGAAAAACATTAAGGCTGTTATTTTTGATTTCGACGGCACGATTGCCGACACCATTGACGCTCTCAAGCACGGCATCAATCTTACGATGAACGCGCTGGGCTACCCCGAGAGCACCCGAGAGGACGTCCTTGCGCACATCAACCACGGTGCCCGAGAGCTGATACGGCGCTCGCTTCCCCTCTCTTTGCAGGATGATGAGGAAAAGGTCACTGAGGTACTCGCGTTTTATCGGCAAATGTACGATAAAGTCTATATGGAGACCAAAACTACCTACAAAGGAATCCCCGAGGTCTTTACCGCGCTTCATGAGCGAGGTTATCTCCTTGCCATTCTCTCCAACAAGCCGGACGCCTATATGCCGCCGCTTGCCAAAGCACTTTTGCCCGATGGCACCTATCAAATTTCGCGCGGTCAACGTCCGGGCGTTGCCGCCAAGCCCGATCCACAATGCGTGTTTACGCTGACCGATGAGCTTGGTGTTTTGCCGAGCGAATGCGCCTTGGTCGGTGACAGCAACGTTGATATGCAGACCGCAAAAAACGCAGGTCTCATGGCCGTTGGCGTCACGTGGGGCTATCGATCGGAAGAAATTCTCAAAGAGGCGGGCGCGGATGTCATCGTCCACAAGCCGCTTGAACTTTTGAATTTGTTTGAATAATCGAAAAAGAGCAAACACCAATCGTGTTTGCTCTTTTTCGATTCATCTTTGGCTACGTCATATGAAGGATCCCCTATAATAAGACGTGGCCTTTTTTGCGTTAATTTTTAAACTGCTTCCGATAAAGCTCGGCATAGATGCCGTCCATGGCAAGAAGCGCGTCGTGGCTTCCTTGCTCGGCCACCTTACCGTCGGCAATCACGGCGATCTCGTCGGCGTTCTTTACGGTGGACAGGCGGTGAGCGACCACGATGGTCGTTCTGCCTCGGCAAAGCTCGTCGAGCGACTGCTGGATCAGCACCTCGGTGGCGTTATCCAACGCACTCGTCGCCTCGTCGAGAATGAGAATGGGCGGATTTTTGAGGAACACGCGCGCGATGCTGCGACGCTGCTTCTGACCGCCCGAAAGCTTCACGCCGCGCTCACCGATCTCGGTGTCGTAGCCCTTCTCCAGCGTCATCACATAGTCGTGAATGTTGGCCTTCTTTGCCGCCTCGATCATCTCCTCCTCGGTGGCGTCGGGTCTACCGTAGAGAATGTTATCCCGAATGCTTGCACCGAACAGATAGACGTCCTGCTGCACGATACCGATATTCCCACGAAGCGAGGCGCGCGTCATGTGGCGGATATCCTTCCCGTCCACGAGAATCTCGCCCTCCTCCACGTCGTAGAAACGCGGGATCAGATGGCAAATGGTGGTCTTGCCGCCGCCCGAAAGACCAACAAGCGCAAAGGTCTTTCCCTTCTCAATATTAAGATCAATGTTTTGGAGAACGTCCTTGTCCTCACCGTAGCCGTAGGTCACGTTTCGGAATTCGATGTGTCCATCCAGTCGCTCAACCTCCACGGCTCCCTCGCTCTCGGCCTCCGGCGGCTCGTCCATGATCTCAAGGAAGCGGCGGAAGCCGGTCACGCCGTTCTGATACTGCTCCATAAAGTTGATCATGATCATAAGGGGCGAGAGGAAAAGGTTGATCGACACGACGAAGGTAGAATAGTCGGCAAAGTTGATAAGTCCATTGTAAAGAAAGAGACCGCCCGCGATCAGAACGATCACGTTGAACACGTCAGTGACGAAGGTCGTGGCCGAGTGGAACTGTCCCATGGCGCGATAGGCTTTCTTGCGTGCTCCCACAAAGGAAACGTTTCCGCACTCAAATTTTTCTTCCTCGATCTTCTCATTGTTAAACGCTTTGGTCACGCGAACACCCGAAATACTACTCTCAAGCGCGGCGTTGATCACGGCAATGGATTTGCGGCTCTCCATAAAGGCATCGCGCATCTTCTTGCGAAGCATCACCGCAATGAGCAAAAGGAACGGCACGCAGGCAAATACGATCAGCGTAAGCTCCCAGCGTATCGTGCAAAGATAGACGAAGGAGATCACCACCGAGATCGACGAGATCAGCAGATTTTCGGGGCCGTGATGTGCCAGCTCGCTGATATCCATCAGGTCATTGGTCATACGGGACATGATCTTTCCCGTTTCGTGATCGTCAAAGAAGCGGTACGGAAGCTTTTCGATGTGACGGAACATATCGCTCCGCATCTCCGCCTGCATCCGCACGCCCATCACGTGTCCGTAATACTGGATAAAATAGCTGAGGAACATACGGATGACGTAGATCAAGAGAAGCAGACCGCCTAAAAGAAAAATCAAAGTGTATTTCTGTTCGGTCAAATCGTTAAGAATTTTCCTTGTAACCATCGGATATACGATGGCCGTCACCGCCAAAAGCAAGGAGGCAAGCATATCCAAAAGAAATATTGTTTTGTGAGGCTTATAATAGGATAAAAAACGTTTTAACATCTTCGGCTCTTTCTTCATCTTTTAAGATTTCTTTTTTATCATTATAACTGAATTTTCCAAAAAAATCACCCGTTTTGCACATATTTGCCTTTCAAAAAAAGCAAAGCGAATCGGCGAACGATTTGATTATAGCATAAAAAGCAAAAACTGCAACTCTTTTTAGGAACGGCAATTAGACGAGTGAGAAAATGAAAAAAGGTTCAGTCTTTATGGAACGAAGTTTGAATGATTAAAAATGAT
>JAZTWS010000229.1:0-12823 GCA_045636005.1 Eubacteriales bacterium
ATCGGCATCTTGTAATAGCCCTTCATAATGTTGTATCCACGCGCCACGAACTCGCCGTTCACACCGTCGGGACACTCCTCGCCCGTTTCGGGATCAACGATCTTGCACTCAACGTGCGCGAAGGCGCTACCAACGGTCTCGGTACGCACCTGCAAGGAGTCGTAGTAGCTACTCATTGTACAACCGGGAGCGGCCTCGGTCTGTCCGTAGACCGACACGATCTCCTTCATCTGCATACGGCCTCTCGCCGCCTCTTTCATAAGATCCGCAGGACAGTTGGCTCCCGCCATAATACCAATGCGCATATGGGAAAAGTCGGTCTTCTCAAAGTCCTCGTGCTGCATCATGGCAATGAACATCGTAGGCACGCCGTTGAAGGCGGTGATATGCTCGTTATGAATGCAGGCAAGCGCGGGCTTCGGGGAGAAATACGGCAACGGAAGCATCGTTGCACCGTGTGTCATCGACGCCGTCATCGAAAGCACCATGCCAAAGCAATGGAACATCGGCACCTGGATCATCATGCGGTCGGCCGTGGAGAGATCCATATGGTCGCCAATATATTTTCCGTTATTTACAACATTATAGTGCGTAAGCATAACGCCCTTGGGGAAGCCCGTCGTACCCGAGGTGTACTGCATATTGCAGACATCGTCCTTATCGACGGCGGCAGCCATACGGTAAACTTCCTCAACAGGCACACGCTCGGCAAGAGCAAAGCAGTCGTTCCACTCAAGGCAACCTTTCTGACGGAAACCAACCGTGATCACATTGCGCAAGAAGGGGAGACGCTTCGTGTGCAAGGGCTTACCGGGCTTGAGGGTGGCAAGTTCGGGACAAAGCTCCGCAAGGATCTGCCCGTAATGACAGTCCTTCGCGCCCTCGGTAATAATGACGGTATGCGTATCGGATTGACGAAGCAGATATTCTACCTCGTGGATCTTGTAAGCGGTATTGACGGTAACAAGCACCGCACCGAGCTTCACCGTCGCCCAGAAGGCGATGTACCACTGCGGTACGTTCGAACACCAAACGGCAACGTGGGAGCCCGCCTTGACACCAAGGGCAATCAGCACGCGAGCGAACTCGTCAACGTCGTCACGGAATTCGCTATAGGTACGGGTGTAGTCAAGCGTGGTATACTTGAAGGCATACTGGTCGGGAAATTCCTCGACCATGCGGTCAAGCACCTGCGAGAAGGTGGCGTCAATGAGGCGATCCTTCTCCCACACATACTTACCCGTGTGCGCGCGGTTATAATAGAGAGCCTTCTCGTTACGAGAGGTATCACCGAACTGCTTCATAAAGTTTACGAACTGCGCGAAGATGATCTCCATATCGTCCAGTTCCTCGCACCATTCGGGCGCCCAAACCAGAGAAACAAAGCCGTCATAGTTGACCGAACGGAGTGCCAGCATCATCTCGGCAATCGGAAGCGCGCCCTCGCCCATCAAGCAATGGCAAAGCTCGCCTTCCTCCATCTCCGCGTCGCTGATATGAACGTGACGAACGTACGCACCGAGATTCTGAATGATCTGCTCGGGCGTCTCGCCGCTCTCAAAGAAGGAGGCCGACATATCCCAAAGCGCACCGAGATTGTCGCAGGCAAAGCTATCCAGCATCTCGCGCAAAAGCGCGGTGCGGCAGAAAAGACCAGCCGTTTCCACGACCAGCGTAACGCCCTTCTCTTCCGCCTCGGAAAGCACGCGAGAAAGGAGTGCTTTGGTTCTCTCAACCGCCGCCTCGACGTCCTCGGCAGCCGCCGCGCGCACGCGGACGTAAGGAATATGAAGATTTTTCGCAATCTCCATACAAGACGCGATCTCCTCCACCGTTTTCTCCGCACTTGCAGCGTCGGCAATGTCACCGATTACATCAATACAGGGGATCGAAAGCTTTCGCTCATAAAGCCGACGAAGCGTTGCGGCGGCCGTATAGTCGTGAAATGCGCCGTCCTTGTCAGTGAACAACTTATTATAAATATTATGAAGCTCAATGCCCTGAAACTTCACGTTTTCAGCCATATCGCAAAAGGCCTCGAAGCTGATCTCATGCCAGCCCTTCGTGGAAAAGGAAAGTTTCATGCTTACGCCTCCTCGTATACGATCTTATTGACGGCACCGAGATACGCGCGGATCGCCGCGCCCATGATGTCGGTGGAAATGCCGTTGCCCGAATAGAGCTTGCCGTCTGCACGCAGACGCACAAGCGCCGAGCCCATGGCCTCCTTGCCCTCGGTTACCGCTTGGATCTGGAAATCGTCCAGCTCGTAGTGATGTCCGATGATCTGCTCGATGGCGCGGAAGGCCGCGTCCACGGGACCGTCACCAATGCAAACGCCCTGCATACGCGTCTCGCCCTTTTTGAGCGTGATCTGTGCGCTCGATGCGATGATATTGCCGTTGTTAATTACGTAATTTTCAAGCACATAAGTAGCAGGACACTGCAAAGCCACGCTTGCCACGATGGCTTCCAGCTCCTTGGCTCCCACCTTTTTCTTGGCGGCTACACGCAAAAATTCCTCAAAGACCTTGCCAAGATCCTCCTCACCAAGATCGTAGCCAAGCTTAAGAACCGCTGCCGCTACGGCACTCTGATCGTCGGCGGCATCGAGATACCAATCGCCTTTCTCTGCTGCCGGAGAGGTCGTCATGCTCTTTTCATTCTTGGCGTTGTCGGTGATCCACAAAATCTGCCCAACCGTACGGTGAAGCTCGGTGAAGCGAATTGCCGAAGAAAAGCTATAACGGTCACCGCAATTGCGCACCATATCCGCAAAGGTCTCAAGCGGGATACCCGTACCGCCCACCGAAGCCTTTACGCCTGCCGCACCGCGACATACCGCAAGGATCGCCTCGGCTGTTGCCAAGCCGTTCTTATTGTCACAAGAGACGCTTACAGGAAGCGAGGTCCTTGCCATAACGCTCTCGGCAAAGGTCGCGAAATCGTCGGGCAGCAGCTCGGCAGCACTGTCACAGATCGAAACGCTCGTAGCTCCCGCCGCTTCGGCCGCCGCGATCGCCTCGGCCAAAAACGCACTCTCGGCACGCGTGGCGTCCACCGCGCAGAATTCTACGTCGGCACACAACCCCTTCGCCATTGCCACGATATGCGAGATCCACTCGATCATCTTGGGGGCCTTTTTATGACAAATATATTCCATGCCGACAGGCGAGATCGGCAGTTCAATGCGAATTCTGGGCTTCGCGGCATGGCAAAGCGCGGTGGCCGCATCCTTTACACTTTCCTCGGTAAGACCTGCGCCCACCGAAAGAATGCTCTTTTTTACAAACGAGGAAACCGTCTTTACCAATAAAATATCGGTCTTGCCGCTCTTGATCTCGGGAAGCTCGATCACATCAACACCGAGTCGCTCCAAATGACGCGCGATCTCAATCTTTTCCTTAAAGCTAAATGCACTTCCCTCACGGCAAAGCGTACCGTCTGCCACAACGATGGTTTTCATAAGTTTCTCCTTTCAAACAAAAAAGCCCTCGAAACAGTTCTCCTGCTTCGGGGACGAAAATTCTTTCGCGGTACCACCCCGGTTATTGCCTGCGCAATCACCTCATCGGATTCTATCAAATCCCAGGTCTATAACGGGACCACCCGTAGCCGCTTACTGCTTTCTGCGGCTCTGCTCCGGAACGAGACTTGCCTTGTCCAATCGCACCGCCTTACACCAACCGACGGTTCTCTATGCCGAAGAGGGACAGACCTTAATTCCTTCGTTGCATTTCAAATGATAAAAAATTATATCACACTTTTTTCGTCCTGTCAAGACGTTTTTCACATTTTTAAAGATAAAAGTGGTAAAAGCAGGCCCGCCGGAGGCACATTCCTCTGCAAACGCCCCCTACAAATCAAAATTTGAATGATGAAAGCATCAAAAAATGTCACAAGAGCGGAAAGAAAAAGGGGTACGTTTTCGTACCCCTTTGTCAAAGACAAATAAAATTATTTGTATTTGCGCTTTCTTGCGGCTTCAGACTTCTTCTTACGCTTAACACTAGGCTTTTCGTAGTGTTCTCTCTTGCGAAGTTCGGTGAGGACGCCGGAACGAGCGCACTGACGTTTAAAGCGACGAAGGGCGCTATCCAAAGACTCGCCTTCCTTGACTCTAACTTCTGCCATTACTTATTCCCTCCCTCCGCATGCTACGGTTTTCCGCAACAATACTCTTTTGCTATTATACAACAAAATCCCTCGCTTGTCAATACCCAAGAAAGAATTTTGTTGTATATTTTTCATTTTTATTTTACGACGATATTCACGATCTTATTGGGAACCGAAATTTCCTTAACGATCGTCTTACCCTCAAGATACGACGCAACGGCCTCCTTGGCGGCGGCGATTGCCACATCCTTCTCGCAATTCATCGGAATCTCAACGTTTGCGCGCACCTTGCCGTTGATCTGCACGGCGATCTCCACCGTAGCGTCCACAGTCTTTGCCTCGTCGTACTTCGGCCACTCGGTAAGCGAGCAGAAGCCCTCGCCGCCCATCTGTTCCCAAAGCTCCTCCGAGAGATGCGGAGCGAACGGGCAAAGAACGGCGATGAACGACATGAGCTGCTCTCTCGTGAGCGAGCCGGCGTCATAGATCTCGTTGAGAAGTCCCATCATCGCGGCAATGGCGGTGTTGAACTTCATCTGCTCAATATCCTCGGTAACCTTCTTGATCATCTTATGGAACGAGCTTTCCAGCTTCTTATTTTCGGTATCCGAAACCATGCCCGTAAGCTCGGCCACACGGTCAAGGAAACGCTTACAGCCCTTCACGCTGCTCTCCGACCAAGGTGCCGCACTTCCGTAGTCGCCCATAAAGAGAACGTACACGCGAAGCACGTCGGCGCCAAACTCGTTGACGACGTCAAGCGGGTCAACCACGTTGCCCTTGGACTTGGACATCTTCTCGCCGTCGGGGCCGAGAATGAGTCCCTGCGCCGTTCTCTTGGCGTAAGGCTCCTCGGTAGGCACCTCACCGATGTCGTAAAGGAAGCGGTGCCAGAAGCGCGAATAGATCATGTGACGGGTAACGTGCCCCATACCGCCGTTGTACCAGTCAACGGGAAGCCAATACTTCATCTCGTCCATATCGGCAAGCGTCTTATCGTTCTTGGGATCAATATAGCGCAGGAAATACCACGACGAGCCTGCCCACTGGGGCATGGTGTCGGTCTCGCGCTTTGCCTTGCCGCCACACTTGGGGCAGGTGCAATTCACGAACTCCTCGATCTTGGCAAGCGGGCTCTCGCCGCCCTCACCGGGTGCAAATTCGCTCACAACGGGAAGCTTCAAGGGAAGCTCATCATAAGGCACGGGAACCATGCCGCACTTCTCGCAATGCACGATCGGAATGGGCTCACCCCAATAACGCTGACGGTTGAAGGCCCAGTCCTTCATCTTATACTGTACACCCTTCTCACCGATTCCCTTCTCGCCAAGGTAAGCAAGCATCTTTTCGATGGCTTCCTTTTTGGTGGTGATACCATTAAGGAAATCGGAGTTGATCATATTGCCGTCGCCCGTGTAGGCCGCCTCGGCTACGTCTCCGCCCTCGATAACGGGGATAATGTCAAGACCGAACTTCTTTGCGAAGTCGTAGTCTCTCTCGTCGTGTGCAGGCACCGCCATAATGGCACCCGTACCGTAGCCCATCATAACGTAGTCGGCAATAAATACGGGGATCTCCTTGCCGTTTACGGGATTGATGGCGACAAGTCCCTCGATGCGAACGCCCGTCTTATCCTTGACGATCTGCGTACGCTCGAACTCGGTCTTCTTTGCGCACTCCTCGCGGTAAGCGAGAATAGCATCCATATTGCCGATGCGGTCAGCATACTTGTCGATCATGGGATGCTCGGGAGCGATAACCATGAAGGTCACGCCAAAGAGCGTATCGGGACGCGTGGTATAGATGCGAAGCGTCTCGTCAATGCCCGAAATACTGAAGTTGACGAAGGCACCCGTCGATTTTCCGATCCAGTTGATCTGCTGCTGACGAACCTGCGGCAGATAGTCCACCTTGTCAAGTCCTTCGAGCAGCTTGTCGGCATACTCGGTAATACGGAGATAGCAAACGTCCTTGGACTTCTGAATGATATCGCTATGGCAAATATCGCATTTACCGCCCTGCGAGTCCTCGTTGGAGAGAACCACCTTACAAGACGGGCAGTAGTTGACAAGCGCGGTGCTGCGGAAGGCAAGGCCCTTCTCGAACATCTTGAGGAAGATATACTGCGTCCATTTGTAGTAGTCCTCCTCGGTGGTGTCGATCACGCGCGACCAGTCAAACGAGAAGCCGACGCGCTTAAGCTGCATAGTAAAGCGCTCAATGTTGTCGTCAGTCACCTTACGGGGATGGATACCGGTCTTGATCGCGTAGTTCTCGGTGGGCAGACCGTAAGCGTCAAAGCCAAGCGGGAAAAGGACGTTGTAGCCCTCCATTCTGCGCTTGCGGCTGATGACCTCAAGACCCGAATAGGCCTTAATGTGTCCGACGTGCATACCGGCTCCGCTCGGATACGGGAACTCTACGAGTCCGTAAAACTTGGGCTTCTTGTGGTCGTTCGATGCCTCAAAGATCTTTGCTTCTTCCCAACGCTTTTGCCACTTGGGTTCGATGGATATGTAATCGTATTTCATAACCTTCACCTCAAAAATTTAATATTCAAGCACGGTTTTGGTATCGCCGTACAATTTGTCCAAATTATAAAATTCTCTCGCTTCGCGGCTGAAAACGTGAACGATTACGTTGCCGTAATCCAACACGATCCACGAGTGATTGCCGCGTCCCTCCACGTTGTCGGGCTCGACCTCGCGCTTACTGATATAATCCTCTGCCTCACCGGCAAGAGCCTTGACGTGCGTGCTGGAATTACCCGTACACAGCACGAAATAATCGGTAATCGAGGTCTTTTCTCCCACCTCAAGCACCTTCACCTCACGTCCTTTTTTCTCGTCAAGCCGTGCGGCAATGGCCTCGGCAAGTGCCAAAGGCGTTGCATCTGCAAGCGAGGTGAGGACCTCGCCCGTCAAAATCTCGTTTTTTTCTTCCATTTATTTTTACCTTCCCAAAATATTTCCGTTTTATTCGATCGGCACGCCCTCGTTCATAAGAGAGGAAAAGGTATAGGGCAACGCCGCGATTTTCTTTTGATAGATTGTGTGAAAATCCTTCCTTGCCGCATCGGTAAACAAACCGTTTTTGTCAAATCCCATCGGCTCTGCGCCCTTGATATACTGTCCGATCGCCTCGGCACAGCCCTCGCGCGAGAGGATATAATACCAAGCGCCGCTATATTCCGACTGCACCTCCTCACCGGGAAGCGTCAAGGCCGTGATGCGCTCACTCGGCACGCGACGCGCGCCCGTGGCAAGCGAAAGCACGGTGTCAAAGCGCAGATCGGTCTTGAGATACCGCATAGCAAGCAAGAGCATTCCGGGAAGCTCCGAGGAGCTCACGCGCTCACCAAATGCCTTGGCAAACGCCGCCAAAAAGAGCTTTTGCGCATCCATACGTCCAAGATCGGCACGCGCATAGCCCGAACGGAAGCGAACGAAGCTAACGGCCTCGTCGCCCATAAGGATCTGCTTTCCCTTTTTCAAATGGATCGACAAATTCTGCGCAGGATCGTCATAGTCCATGTCACAAGGCACTTCCATTTCCACACCGCCGATGCGATCGACCGCCGCCTTCACGAAATCCAGGCTAAATTCCATATAGCCGTCAATGCGCACACCAAGTGCCTCCGAAAGTGCATCGGCCAATTTATCCGCGCCGCCAAGCACGCGAGCTGCGGCATTTATCTTTTTATAATCTCCCTCGGTATACGCAAAATACGTATCCCGTGGGATCTGCACGATATGAAGGGTATCTTCGTTCAAGTCAAAGGATGCCAACATCATGACGTCGCAAAGCGCCGCCGCGTTATCCTTGCCCAGCAGAAGAAGCGTACAAACGCCGCTCCTTGTCACCTCGGTTTCCTTTGGCGTATCGGTTACCGCCAAGGCACCGCGCACAAGTGACGCTCCCAAAAAGGAAAAGACGACCACCGAAAGCAAGACAAACGAAAGAATTCTCTTTTTTTGCATCCGTTAAGACTCCTCGACCGTTTTCCCCTCCCTCTCCAAGATCAAGCTGTTTCGTGCCATAAAGGTGTCCTCGCTGATGAGACTCCCCTCCGCAATGAGAGCATTTACAGTCATGTCAAACGAAAGCACCAGCATTTTTCGAAAATGCGAAAGTCGCTCCTCTGCCCCCATTTTCTCGGGTTCGGCCTCCCAAAAGAGAGTCCGCAGTGTGACGCAATCGGGAAAGGTGCGCGTTTCATCAATATAATCGGCAAAATACACGATCTTTTCGGTCACCGTCATGTCGGCGCGCCCCGTAGTATGATAGCGCACCGCGTTCACGACGAGCGGATCGGCAAACGCAGGGTACATCTCCCCGATCAGAAGCGCCGCCGTCCTCGCATGAAGGGTCTTTGGTGTTAGGATGTCCTGTTTGGATACCATTATACCAAACCTTTCGAGGATTTGCAACTGTTTTTCGACAGAATATTCCTTGGTAATGTCGTGAAGAAGTGCCGCGGCACGCAAAACATCACACTTGTCGGGCGCAAAAAGCGCACCGAGCCGCGCGGCCATGTCGGCCACCGCCGCCGTATGCCGAAAACGCTTTTCCGACATTTCTCCCTTCACCGCCCCGTAAAGCTCCAAAAGCTGCCTCTCGGTAAACATATCAGCCCTCCCGATACAAGCCGTAAAGACGAATGTACTCGGCAACCGCAGGCGGTACGAGAGAGGAAATGTCCTCACCCCGCTTTACCTTTTCGCGTATGGCGGTCGAGGAGATCTCCATCGGCTCACCCACGATCTTGCGGAACATTTTGCCGCTTTCCTCGTAATATTTGGTCAGCTTCTTTACGATACGATCATCCAAGATCTTATCCTTCTCCCGCCGCATATAAACGGGGTAGCAAAGCTCAAGGATCTCTTTATACTGATACCATGTATCAAATGTCAACACCATATCGGTGCCGCAAAGCAAAAGCAGTCGGCGCCCCTTGGCGCTCAGCTCGCGAAGCGTATCCACCGTATAGCTTTTTCCTCCTCGCTTGATCTCCATATCCGAGACCACCACGCCGTCCATATCGCCAAAGGCGATCGCGCACATGTTTAAGCGGTGCGCAGGGTCATCGGACGCGTCGATCTGCTTGTGCGGCGGAATCGCCGCGGGGATCACAAAGAGGTAGTCCAGTCGCATCTGCTCCATAAAGAGCTTGGCGGCGTTTACATGTCCGTTGTGGACGGGTGCAAAGGTGCCGCCGTATATGCCCACTCGGATATCCTGCTCGTTTTCCATCTCTTAGATCTCGATCTTCTTGTGTTTTTCGGATTCGCGGTAAAGAACGATCTTGCGTCCCGTCACCGCCACCACCTCGGCACCCGTTGCCTCCGAGAGCGCATCTGCCGCGCTTCTCGGAGTCTCGTCGCTATTTTCAAGCACCGCAAGCTTGATAAGCTCCCTCGCCTCCAGCGCGTCCGATACCGTTTTTATCAGATTTTCACCAAGACCGCCCTTGCCGATCTGCATAATGGTCGGCTCGTTCACTGCGAGCGAGCGCAGCTTGGCTCTTTGTTTCGATGTAATCATAAATTTCCTTCCTCAGCCAATTTTTTAGCAAGCGCGCGCACTGCCTTGCCTCTGTGGCTGACCGAATTTTTTTCGTCCGCCGTAAGCTCCGAAAAGGTCTTTCCAAGCGGCTCGTAGAAAAAGTAGGGATCGTAGCCAAAGCCTCCCTTTCCTCTTGCCTCGGTGATGATGATTCCCTCGGTTTTTCCCTCCACAACGATCTCACGTCCGTCGGGAAACACGCAAGCCACGGCCGAGAGGAAGTAGGCCGAGCGGTCTTCCTTTCCCGCAAGCTCCTCTTGTAGCTTTCGGTTGTTGGCCGCGTCGTCGCCGTGTTCGCCCGCGTAGCGTGCCGAGTAAACACCGGGTGCGCCGCCAAGTGCCGTCACGCAAAGGCCCGAATCGTCTCCGATTCCCGCCTTGCCCGACGTTGCCGCGGCACGCGCCTTGATAAGCGCGTTCTCCGAGAAGGTCTCACCGTCCTCCTCAATCTCACCGAAGATCCCCGCCTCGTCAAGCGACAAAAGCTTCACGTCGCCAAGACTTTCGCGCAGGATCGCCTCAAGCTCTTTGATTTTATGAGCATTTCTCGATGCAATAACAAATTCCATACTTGCCTCACTCAAAAAAAGCACGGATAAATTCGTCCGCGTTAAATTCCTCCATGTCGTCGATCTGCTCACCGACACCGATGAATTTTACGGGGATATCCAGCTCACGCTTGATCGAAATGACGATACCGCCCTTGGCCGTGCCGTCCATCTTATTGAGAACGAGGCCCGTAAGCGCCGCCGCGTTCTTAAACTCCTTGGCCTGCAAAATGGCGTTCTGCCCCGTGGTAGCATCAAGCACCAAAAGGTTTTCGCGCGCGGCATCGGGAAGCTCGCGATCGATCACGCGACTGATCTTCTCAAGCTCGTTCATCAGATTTTTCTTGTTGTGCAAGCGGCCCGCCGTGTCGATCACAAGCACGTCGGCGTCGTGACTTTTCGCGTACTGCGCCGCGTCAAACACCACCGCCGCGGGATCGCTTCCCTCGCTTTGCTTCACGAGTGTCACGCCCGAGCGCTCACACCAAACGGCAAGCTGATCGATCGCGGCCGCGCGGAAGGTGTCCGCCGCCGCCACCACGACCTTTTTGCCCTCGGTTTTGAGAATGTTCGTGATCTTTCCGATCGACGTGGTCTTTCCCGCGCCGTTCACGCCGATCACGAGAATCACGGCGGGCTTGGTGTCAAGCTTTAAGGGTGCGCCCTCGCCGATCATCTCCCCGAGGATCTCCTTCAGCGCGACGATGACGTCCTCTTTTTCCTTCAGACGCCCATCCTTGATGCGCTCACGCAGTTCCTCAATAATATCCTCGGTTGCGCCAACGCCTACGTCGGCGCAAATCAGAAGCTCTTCCAGCTCGTCCAAAAGGTCCTCGTCCACCTTGACGAAAGCCTTGAGGACATTGTCCACCTGGCCAAGAATCGCGTTTTTCGTCTTGGCAAGGCCGGCCTTCAATTTATCCAAAAATGCCATCCCAGTCTTCTCCCTTCTTCTTGGCGATCTCTGCCACGTCAATGGCAAGCACCTTCGAAATGCCGCGCTCGGGCATGGTCACGCCGTAGAGCATGTTCGCCGCCTCCATGGTGCCGCGGCGGTGCGTGATCATCACGAACTGTGTGCTGTCCGAATAGCGCTTGATGTATTCGGCAAGACGTGCCACGTTGACCTCGTCGAGTGCCGCCTCGATCTCGTCCATAATACAGAATGGAGGCGGATTGACTTTAAGGATCGCAAACAGAAGCGCGATCGCCACGAAGGACTGCTCGCCGCCCGAAAGCTGCATCAAGCTCTTGATGATCTTACCGGGAGGTGCCGCCTTGATCTCGATTCCGCTGGTCAATACGTTTTCGGGCTCGGTCAGCACGATCTCGGCCGTACCGCCGCCGAAAAGCTCCGAGAAGGTCTTGCCGAAGTTCTCGTTGATCTTGTTAAAGGAATCGGTAAAGGCCGCCTTCATCTCGGTCTCAAGTCGGTCAATGATCTTCATAAGCTCGCTCCGCGAGGCCTCAAGATCCTTGATCTGCCGATCCATACGGTCGTAGCGTTCCTTGACCTCTTTGTATTTATTCACGGCGTCAAGGTCGACGTTTCCAATTGCACGAAGCTTGTTGCGGCAGTCGATCTGCTTGGCCGCCGTCGCCGCGCGCGTGACCTTGGTGATGGGCGGATAACCGAGCGCCACGGCCTCGGCACGCGTCATTTCATAGTCGTCCCAAAGCTTGGTCGCCAGCTTATCCTGCTCGTTTTTCAGCGAATTGAGTCGGTTTTCATTCTTCGTATGCTCACGGAAAATATTCTCCTGCTCCGAACGCTTTTCTCGAATCTTCGCGTTCATCGCGCTGAGCTTCTTTTCAAACGCGAAGCTGTCGCTCTCCAGTTGTGCGCGCTTGCGATTGAGCTCCTCCAGAAGCTTCTCGCCCTCGGCAAAGAGTCGGCGGTTTTCTCGGCGCGAGTCCTCAAAGGACGCGATACGCGCACGGCATTCGTCGATGCGGTGCATCTGCTCCGCCTTACCGCTCTCGCAAGCGGCAATCCGCTCCTCGGTAGCAGAGAGGAAGGTCTGCTCGGTCTCAATATCCTTGCTCGTTTCGCTCACCTTGATGTAAAGCTCGGTTATACTGCGCGACAACTCGTCGCAGGTATTGAGCATCTCGCCGCGCTCGGCGTCCTTCTGCTCGCGAAGCTCGGTGATCTCGGCAATGCGAGAGGCAAGCTCGGTTTCACGGGCCGCCAGCATCTCGGCCTCCTCATCGTAACGGCGCTTTTGCTCGATAATGCCGCCGTAATCGGCGTTCAACTTACCCGAAAGCGTCTCATTGGCGTCAAATTTGGCACGCAGCTGCTCCACACGCGTGGCCTCGCTCGTCCGCATGACCTCGTAAAGCCTACGCTTATCCTCAAGCGACGAGCTTTCGTCCTCTACCGTCAATATTTCATTTTCAAGCGTCTTCTGCGCCTCGATACAAGCCGCAAGCGCACGCTCGGCGTCGGCAAGCTTCTTGTCCAGCTTTTTGATCTCGCTTGCGCGGCCCAGCATACCGCCGCCCGCTCGCACGCTACCGCCCGTAAAGGAGCCGCCCGCGCGGATCTGCTGACCGTCCAAGGTCACCAAGTCGGGGGCCAAGCGGTCTTA
>JAZTWS010000230.1:0-15122 GCA_045636005.1 Eubacteriales bacterium
TAAAACTTGTGGATCGCTCCGCAAAGAGGATACCCGTCGGGATTTACTATATCATAAAATTCTCCAAAGGGCGCAAATGCCTCGCGTGTCAAGGGCTGTACCTTTACTTGCTTCATATCGTATCTCCTTTTAACGTTTGGATTTTGATAAATTCAGTATACCATATTTTTGGCAATATTTCAACGGGTTTTATTCTTTTTCTATTCGAGAATGTCCGAGAGATTTGCCATGATGCTTTTAGCGATGTCGGGCTTATTCATGGTATAAACGTGGATATTGCTTATGCCCGCGGCGAAAAGATCGAGGATCTGATCGGTGGCGTAGGCAATGCCTGCCTGCTTCATGGCGGCGGGCTTGTCGCCGAATTTATCCACGAGGTCAAGGAAGCGGCGGGGCATAAAGGAGCCCGAGAGCTTGAGGGCGCGCTCGATCTGCTTTTTGTCGGTGATGGGCATGATGCCGGGGATCACGGGAACCGAGATGCCCGCCTCGCGAATGCGGTAGAGGAAGCGGTAGAGCAGGTTGTTGTCAAAAAACATCTGCGTGGTGAGGAAGTCGCATCCGGCGTCCACCTTTTCCTTGAGATAGCGAATGTCCTCGGTCTGATTTGTGCTTTCGGGGTGCGATTCGGGATAGCACGCGCCGCCGATGCAGAAATCGTAGCCGCTTTCCTTCAGCTCTCGGACAAGCTCGTAGGCGTGGTGGTAATCCCAGCCGCTTCGGTCATCGTTTTGCATATCGGCAGGAATGTCGCCGCGAAGCGCCATGATATTTTGAATGCCCGCGCTATGTATCTGCTCGATCTTTTCCTTGACGTTCTCTCGCGAGGACGAGACGCAGGTGAGGTGCGCAACCGTGGGAACGCCGTAGCGTTCGCGAATGTTTTGTGCAATATCAAGCGTGTACTTACTCGTACCGCCTCCCGCGCCGTAGGTGACGCTCATAAAGGCGGGCGAGAGCTTTGCGATCTCCTCGGTGGCCTCCTTGACGCTGTCAAAGGCCGAGTCGGTCTTTGGGGGAAAGACCTCAAAGGAAAGCGTGAGCTTGTTTTGCTTTAAAAGTTGTGTGATTTTCATATGGATATACCTTCTGGTTCTGTTTTGTATACGATCCTTCCAAGGTGCGAGAGATTTGGGAGAATGTCCTCGGCAAGCACCGAGATCGGTGCGCTTGCCCAAGGGTGACAGAGGCTTGTATTCCATTTCTGTGTCTTGCCCCATGCCTCAAAGCAGGTGGTTGCCCCCTCGCGCACCATGTTGTACCAAGAGTGCTCATCCTTGGAAACGATGAGCTCGTATGCCTGCTCGTGTCTGCCCATGCGGCAGAGCGCCTTGAGAACGAAATACGCCATGTAAACACCGCAGGAAAGCCCCTTTTGCTTGATGAGCGCGCAAATGGCGGCGTTTTCCTCGGGGCGTGAGATGCCGTAAAAGGCGGGGAGGACGTTGGCGTGGAGCGAGAAGTGTGAGGAAGTCTTGGAGTCGGTGTAAAGCCCGATCTCCTCATGGAAGAAGGCTTTGTGGAAGGATTCCTTCAGACGCTCACTCTCCGTGGGACGCTTGATTCCGAGAATCTTGGCGATCTGCTCGGTCTGCATGACGCACCCGATATAAAAGGCGTTTATTACGTTGTGCGCGCCGCTGCCTTTTTCCATGACCGATTTCAGCGGAAAGTCGTAGTTGTCCCGCAGATTTTCAGGCCAATCCACGAGATTCCACTTGTCATCCACGTCATAAAGCAGACCGTCTTCCCCCTCAAAGTGTTTGAAATGCATCACGATGCCGTCGCACACTTCATAGCATCGGCGAAGATAGTCCTTGTTTTTGGTATATTGATAGTGTCTGAGCGCAAGAATGGGGAACTGGAGCGAATAGTCGGCGATCTCGGACATCAGCGTACCGGGGGTTACTGCCATAAGACCTCGGCAGATTCGTGCGGATTGCATCTGATTATCGATTGCCTTTTCAAAGAGCGAAAGGTCTCCCGTGAGGATGATCTGCGCTGCGCTCGTTACCGTCAGGTCGCCTGCGTACTGCCCCTTTTCGCGTTGCGGGCAGTCGACGTAGACCTCCTGCGAGCCATATTTGACGCCGTTTTTGCAGATCTGCCATACGGCGCGAAGGATTTCATCCTCGGTTTCAAGCGTGCAATATTCATCGTCGAAAGGGTAGTGTCTCACTCTTGCGCTGACCGAGAGGATCTCGGCGTCCTCGGCAACGAGCGTGACGTAGCGGAAGGCCTTGTAATCGTATTGCGAGAGGGTATTTTCGCCCTCGTCGAGCGTCCAGATCTCCTCATAGCGACAGCCGCACCGCATTTTGTAGCGGACTTTTTGGGGCGTGCCGTCAAGCTCCTCACCGCAAAGAATGCGGATTTTGCTTCCGCTCTTTCCTCTGGCGCGAAGCTCAAGACCACCCGTGATCTCCTCACCGAAGTCGAGAAAGAGAGAACCGTCCGCAAGCCTCTCGGTGTAAACGGGCAACTTATCATAGATCTGAAGCATTTTTGTCGGCTTTTCGGCAAAGGTATAGTCGTGTTCCTTTTCGGCGCACATCTTCCATGCAGTCGGCTTCCATCGGCTGTCGAAATTTTCGGCAAACATGGTGTCATAGCCGATGATATGCGACGGCAGATACGCGCCCGAAAGGGTATATTCCCAGCTTTTGTCGGTGGAAAGGATACAAGTTTTTCCCTCATAAAGCTCAGCGATCATACCGATGCGTCGATCGCCGCTATGGTAGGCGCGGCTGACGAGGCCGAGATAATAGACCTCGGCGAGAATCTCATTTTCACCGTTTTGCAAATGCTCGGTGAGGTCGATCTCGTTGAAATGGTAGCAGAAAGGATACCCTTGCGCAGGGCCTTGGCCGACGAGACGACCGCCTACGTAAAGCTTGTAATAATCGTCTGCCGTGATGCGAATTTTATAGGTTTCGTCAGCTTTCTTTTGGAGCAAAACGCTTTTTCGGATCAGCACATGAAGATTTTTCATGTGCTCGGGTAGCTCATTCTCTCGTTTCGGATGTTCCTTATGCAAGAGGTCAATCGGTCTTTCTGTCGCAAATTCCTCGGGGCAGATCCACGCACCGTAAGAAAAAACGTCATTTTTCATTTGCGGTTACTCTCCTTCGTAGTTTTTGGTTCCCGTCATTCTGCCGCACTCCTTAAAGCCGTCGATCTCGCCGCGCTGAATGGCACCGAAGATGCGGTAACGCAGCCCCTTGTTGCTTCGTTCAAGATCTAAAAGAAGCTTGTTCATTTCGGCGCGCTCGGTGTTGCCGTCGGCAGGGCAGGGGGACTTTATCACGGGAAGCCCGGCCTTCTGCGCGAAGTAGCGCACGTCCTTTTCGGGCATATAGATCATGGGGCGAATGAGTGTGATATCCATGCGCGAGAGATAGGTGACGGGGCTGAAGCACCCAAGCCTGCCCTCAAAAAAGAGGTTGAGCATAAAGGTGTCTACCACGTCGTCGAAGTGATGTCCAAGTGCGACGGCGGTACAGCCCAGCTCCTTGGCCGCCTTGTGCAGTGCGCCGCGGCGCATCTTGGCGCAGAGTGAGCAGGGGCTTGGCTCCTTTCGAACCTCGAAAATGATCTTGTAGATCTCGGTGGGGACGATGTGATAGGGGACATCCAAGGACTCGCAGAGCGCGCGAATGGCCGAGAAGTCCATGCCGCCCGCAAAGCCCATATCGACCGTGATGGCGCAAAGCTCAAATTTGTTGGGGTAGAAGCGGCGGAGGTCGGCGAGCGCGCAGAGAAGCGTCAAGGAGTCCTTGCCGCCCGAAATGCCGACGGCGATCTTCTCGCCCTCGCGTATCATGCCGTAATCGTCGACCGCACGGCGCGTATAGCTTAAAATTCGTTTGATATGTTCCATATTAAACCCTCCAAAAATCTTCAAAGGAGCAGGTTTCGTAGATGCGCTTGGCGTCATTGCTTTGCGTGACCTTGTCCTTCTCCATGAGAAGGAGCGGTCTTGTGAGCGTGAGCGAGGGGGCCGCGCCCTTTTTGGCCTCCACCAGCACCATGCTTGGCGAGGCGGCCTCGTTGGCGTGAACGAGCGTCATACGCTTGGGCTCAAGGCCTTGTCGCCGCATGGCATCCAAAAGATCCACAAGGCGATCGGGGCGGTAGACGCAATAAAATTTGCCGCCGTATTTGAGAAGCGAGGCGGCCGCACGGCAGAAGTCGCCAATGTCGCCGCAGATTTCGTGGCGCGCGATCTGCTTGGCTTCGCTTGGATTGAGCTTGCCGCTGTCGGCTTTCATATACGGAGGGTTGGAAAGAACGATATCGGCGCATTCCGCAGGGAGCGCAGGTGAGGGAAGCTCGCGCAGATCGACGCACAAGGGGGTTATGCGATCCGCCATCTGATTGAGGGCGGCGTTGCGCGCGATCAGATCGCCAAAGGCCGCCTGCACCTCAACGGCAACCGCGCGGGCAATCTTTTCTCTTGCCAAAAGAAGCAAAGGGAGAATACCCGTTCCGCTTCCCAGATCCACGGCGAGCGCGTTTGGCGAGCGTCCGACGTAGGCGGCAAGCAGATACGCGTCGGTTCCGAAGGTGAGGCCGTCGGTCTTGCGGATCAGCGAGATGTTTTCATTGACCTTCTCGAGTTTTTCGTCGGGAAGGAGAGAGGGAAGTGTTGGCATATGCGATCCTTTCAAAGAAAAAGCCGAAGCGCTAAGGCTTCGGCTTTTTTGAGATATCTTACTCAGCCTTGGGTGCGTCAACGGGGCAAGCGTCTGCGCAAGCGCCGCAGTCGATGCACTTATCAGCGTCAATTACGTACTTGCCGTCGCCCTCGGAAATAGCCTCAACAGGGCACTCGGAAGCGCAAGCACCACAAACGATGCAATCGTCAGAAATCTTATAAGCCATGATATGTTCCTCCCAAAAATATATTTTGATGTCTTATTGTATCATATTTTTTCGATTTTGTATAGACCTTTTTGAAAAATAAATCAATTTTTTTTTGAAAAAGTTTGATTTATTCCTCCTTCGCGTCCTCGGCGTCGTCCTTTTCGCCGCGCTTGGGGCGCGAGATGACCGTCACGGTGTCGCGGTGGTAAGCCTTGGGTACGGGCGGATCGGCATCCTTGAGCTTCACCTTGATGATGCCCGTTATAGGCGAGATTTCACACACCGTTCCCACGCCGTCGGGGGTCTTTACCACCGACTCCACGGGGGGCGTCAGCTTGATCTCGGCCTCGTAGGTCGGATGCTCGTAGCGGAGACAGCACATGAGGCGTCCGCAGTTTCCCGAGATCTTCGAGGAATTGAGCGAGAGATTTTGCTCCTTGGCCATTTTGATCGAGACCTGTCCGAAGTTGGACAGGAAGCCCGAGCAACAAAGCGTGCGGCCACAAACGCCAAGACCGCCGATGAGCTTTGCCTCGTCGCGTATACCGATCTGTCGCAGCTCAATGCGCGTGCGGAAGACCGATGCGAGATCCTTGACAAGCTCGCGGAAGTCTACGCGACCTGCCGAGGTGAAATAAAAGAGAAGCTTGGAATTGTCAAAGGTATACTGCACGTCCACCAGCTTCATGTCAAGCCCGTGGGCAAGGATTTTTTCGTTTCCGATGCGGAAGGCGTCCTTTTCCTTTTGACGATTTTCCTCGTTGTGTGCAACGTCTGCCGCGGTAGCGATGCGGAGAACGGGGCGGAGCGGCGGTACGATCTCCTCGTTCGGTACGAAGCGATTGGGGAGCCACACCTCGCCGAACTCGGCTCCTCTTGCCGTTTCTACGATGGCATGGTCGCCGCGCTTGGCCTTGATGTTGCCTGCCGCAAAATAATAGACCTTACCCGTCGTTTTGAAGCGGATGCCGATCACGGCGGTCATGTTTTCACCGCCTTCTACCTGTTCCTTGGGCGGCTTTACGCCAAAGAGGATGCTATCGTCATCAAAGTCGTAGCCCTCTGGAAGCGGAACGTCCTCCTCCACGGCCTTTTTTTCGGCAAAGCCACTGTAAAGCGGCTCGGCCTTTTGGAATTCGGCATCCAGCGGTTCTTGTACGGGACGCTCGTTCTTCTGCGGTGCCTGTGCGCCTTCCTTATGCGGCTTCTGTCCGCCGCGGTGGTGATAGCGGCGACCGCGACGTTTATTGTTTTTCTTCTTTTCTTCGTTCATATGTGGGATACCTTTCTTTTCGGTATTTATATTTTCGATAACAGACTGACAAGAGCAAGATGGATATTTGCGTTTCGGGAGATATGCTCGATCGTGAGCGATAACTTGTCGGAAAGAGTACAAAGCGTTGCCGTGCTGCTTGAGTACGCAAGCTCCAAGACCGCTTCCCGATCGGTATAAAAGACGAGCGGCGGCTCGGTGGAGGTTTTGAGCGAAATCAGATCGCGAAGCGCGCTTTGCGCGCCGTTTAAGATCGGTAGAAGCTCGTCCCGCTTGCGCGGAAGGGCAACCGTGAGCCGTACGAGTGCGGCATAGTCCTTGCAAAGCGCTTTTTCCACAAGCTCCGAGGAGAGTTGACGCCGTTTTAAGAGCGGCGCACGCTCCTTTTCGTCGCAAAGCTCAAGTCCGCGTCCGATCGAGCCGTCGGCCATGGTCAGAAGCTCCTCAAGCTCGCTTGGCTTCTGCCTCGCAAGCGAGGCGGCCGCCTCACTGTGAGAGAGAAGATAATCCTTCACGCAGTCACGCGAAAGAATCTCGGTGCGAAGCACAGGGGCGCGGCTTCGGACGGTCTCAAGCAGCTTTTCGGGCCGTTCGCAAAGCAGAAAAAAATGTACGAAGGACGGCGGCTCCTCCAAGGTGAGAAGGAAGGCGTTTTGCGCCGCTTCGGTCATGGTGTCGGCGTCCTCAATGACGTATATTTTATCGTCAAGGTCATTAGGGTACGTGAAAACGTCGTTTTTTAAGGCGCGTATCTGCTCGATCTTGACCGATTGTCCCATTTTTTCGATCCAAATAAGGTCAGGGGATTTTCCCTCCAAGATCTTTCGGCAGGTCGGGCAGGTGAGACAGGGAAGAGGAAGGTCGTCGCGCTCACGGTTTTCGCAGGCCAATGCGGCGGCGAAACGCTTCGCGATCGTGTGCTTGCCGCTTCCGTGCGGCCCGGCAAGGATATACGCGTGAGCAATGCTGCGCTTCATCACGTCATCGCAAAGCCGACGGCGAAGCCCGTCGTTTCCGATGACATCGGAAAATGCCTTTTTCACACGCTCACCCTCTTTCCTACTCGGTTCTTAATATATAATTATAACAGATAATATTCCAAATGTCAAGTTGGAACAAAAAGCTTCCGTTCGCTGTTTTTTGGAGTGATGTGCAAAATTGGATGGGTTAACATTCATGGGTTATCATGGCAGCGTGATCTATAAAACCTCCTTATAGATCACGTTTTTGGCAACGCCGCGGTCGCGCGCGACGGCCTTGATGGCGTCCATTTTGCTCATGCCCTCGGCAACGTAGCGTTCCACGTGTTCCTTGATGTTGATGCTCTCCCAATCGCACGCGGCGAGTGTTTGGGTTGCACCGCCAAGCACGAGAACGTATTCGCCGCGCGGTTCGTGCGTCTCATAGTACGCGATGGCCTCCCCGACGGTGAGGCGCAGAACTTCTTCGTTTTTCTTGGTAAGCTCGCGGCAGAGCGCGATCGGTCGATCCTCGCCAAAGTATTTGGCAAGATCGGAAAGTGTCATTTTCAATTTGTGCGGTGCCTCGTGAAAGATCATGGTGCGCGTTTCGTTTCGCAAGGATTCGAGATGCTTTTTGCGTTCGGTCTTGTTGGTCGAGAGAAAGCCCTCGAAGGAGAAGCGTCCCGTGGGAAGCCCCGACAGTGTGAGTGCCACGATGGCGGCGCAAGGCCCCGGCACCGAATATACGGGGATCTTGGCCTCGGCGCAGAGGGCGACGATATCCTCCCCCGGATCCGAGATGGCGGGCGTGCCCGCGTCGGTGATAAGGGCGCAGGCCTCGCCTGCGGCAAGCCGCCCCAAAATTTCGCCTCCGCGTTCCCGTTTGTTATGCTCGAAATAGGAGACCATCGGCTTGGAAATGCCGAGGTAAGAAAGGAGGCGCATGGAGTTTCGCGTGTCCTCGGCGGCGATGAAGTCGACCTCCGCCAGCACCTTTACGGCGCGTTCCGAGAGGTCGGCAAGGTTGCCGATCGGTGTGGCCACGAGATAGAGCGTGCCTTTTTCGACTTTATTCTTTTCTTCGGAAAAATTTTCGTTTTTGATGCTGCTCATAAAGCCTTCTTTCTGTCACAGAAAAGCCCTTGCTTTCATACAATGAAACAAAACGAGAAGGGAGCTATCTATGGCTATTAAAATTTATATCGACCAAGGACATAATCCGATCAATCCCAACGCTGGCGCCGAGGGGAATGGACTGCGGGAACAGGATATCGTGCTTCGCGTAGGTCTTGAGCTTGCCGATCTCCTTTTGGAAAACGGAAACTTTGAGGTTCTCCTTTCGCGTCCCAGTGCAAGTACCCAGCTTGGCACTTCCACGGCCTCAAGCCTTGCGGCGCGCGTAAATGCCGCGAATAACTTTGGTGCGGATGCCTTTATCAGCCTGCACACCAACGCCGCGGCAACTCCTGCGGCCACGGGAAGTGAGGCCTTCGTTTTTTCGCGGCCGTCGGCCGCGTACGAGCTTGCCACCGACATTCTGCGTCGTATGACCGAGGTGACGGGACTCGATAATCGCGGCGTCTTCGTACGAAACGGACTTTATGTGCTTCGCAAAACCCAGATGCCTGCCACGCTCATCGAGCTTGGTTTTATCACCAATCCGAGTGATGCTACCTTGATGAACGAAAATCCGCGCCTGTTTGCTACGGGAATCTATCAGGGGATTTTGGATTATTTCAACTTGTCCTGATTTTTACGCATTTAGCATGGCAAGGAGTGCATCCTCGTCGATGACAGGTACGCCGAGCGATTGTGCCTTGGTAAGCTTGCTTCCCGCCGCCTCGCCGGCGACCACGAAGGAGGTCTTGGAGGAGACCGAGCCGCTGACCTTACCGCCCGCCGCCTTAATTTTCTCGCTTGCCTCGTCGCGCGAGAGAGTGGGGAGCGTTCCTGTCAGCACGAAGGTAAGGCCTTGGAGCTTGGTTCCCTTGGGGGCGGCTGCCGGTGCGTCCTTGACGCCGACGGCAAGAAGTCTTTGGCAGAGGTCGATATTTTGCGGGCGCGAGAAGAATTCAAGCACATTGTTGGCTGTGATTTCACCGAAGTCCTCGATGGCGATCAGCTCCTCGTGCGTGGCATCGAAGCAGGCCGTAAGACTGCCGTAGCGCGCCGCAAGCGAAGCGGCGGCCACCTCACCGATGCCGCGAATGCCGAGCGCGTAGATCAGGCGTTCAAGTCCTGCCGACTTGGAGCCTTCGATGGCTTCGATCAGATTGACGGCCGATTTTTGTCCCATACGTTCGAGTGCCGCCACCTGTGCTACGTCAAGTGAATACAGGTCGGCAACGTCCGAAATGAGTTGATTTTTCAAAAGCAGATCGACGATCTGCGGCCCAAGTCCGTCGATATTCATCGCACCCTTGGAGGCAAAATGCTCCACGGCACGCGAGAGCTGGGCGGGGCAGGCGGTGTTTAAGCAACGTGTGGCCGCGCCCTCCTCCTCATCGTAAAAGACGGGCTCGCCGCAAGAAGGACAATGCGTGGGCATTTGGAAAACGACCTCCGCTCCCGTTCGCTTTTCGGGATGGGCACACACGACCTCGGGAATGATGTCGCCCGCCTTTTGCAGTGTTACCGTGTCCCCGATGCGAACGTCCTTGTCACGAATGAAGCGTGCGTTATGGAGCGTGGCGCGCGAAACGGTGGTGCCTGCAAGTCTTACCGGGGCGAGGATCGCGGTGGGGGTGAGAACTCCCGTTCTTCCTACGGCGATCTCCACATCGAGAAGCTTGGTCTGTTTTTGTTCGGGCGGGAATTTGTAAGCGACCGCCCATTTGGGGGTATTGGTGCCCTCACCGACGGCGGTTCGTGCCGTAAGCGAGTCGAGCTTTATCACCGTTCCGTCGATGTCGTAGGGGAGGTTATCGCGCTTTTCTCCAAGCGCTTGAATGTGTGCAAGAATCTCCTCGGCACTGCCAAGGCAAGCTTTGTCGTGAAGCACAGTAAAGCCAAGCTCCTTGAGGCGCGCAAGCGTTTCGGTGTGCGAGTCTGGATTTTCGCGGTCGGCGTAGAGATTGCCGCTTTGCAGATTGAAAACAAAGATTGAAAGACCGCGCGCGGCGGCAATTTTGGGGTCAAGCTGACGGAGCGAGCCTGCCGCGGCGTTGCGCGGATTGGCAAAAAGAGACTGCCCCTCGGCCTCGCGTGCGAGATTCAGCTTTTCAAAGGATGCGCGGGGCATATAGACCTCGCCGCGCACCGTAAGATCCAAGGGCTCTGTGAGACGAAGCGGGACGGTACCCACGGTTTTTATATTGGCCGTAACGTCCTCGCCCGTGACGCCGTCGCCGCGCGTGGCACCGCGCACAAGTCGGCCGCCCTCGTAGGTCAGAGCCACCGAAAGTCCGTCGATCTTGGGCTCGACCGAGAAATAGGGCTTGTCCGTTGCGTTCTGCATGGCGGTTACGAAGTCGGTTACTTCGTCAAACGAGAAAACATCGGCAAGCGAATCCATGCGAACCGTATGTGTTACCTTTTCAAATTTATCCAGCGGCGCGCCGCCCACGCGTTGCGTGGGAGAAGTTTCGTCAAAGTCCTCGGGGTGCTTTTCCTCGAGCGCCTTCAGCTCGGCGTAAAGCTTGTCATATTCATAGTCCGAAATTTCGGGGGAATCGTATACATAGTAAAGCCTTGCATGCTTGGTAAGCAGGGCGCGAAGCTCATGAATTCGTTGAATCTCGGGGTTCATAATTCGACCTCCAAAAAAATAAACACAATACATTATTATTGTACCAAATTATTTTCGTTCTGTCAATTCCCCTATAAGATTTCTTTTTCACTTGTTTAGATAAAATGCACAAAAAATAAACAAAAAGAAAAATGATATGCAATACTGTTTACAAAGAAAGGAATATGTGGTATAATAAAAACACGGAGAGGGAAGTACTTTCCCGATTCGAAGCTTAAGGAGGAACCGATATGAAAGTTACCATCAACGCAAGGCAAATGACCGTTCGTGATAGCCTGAAAGAACTTGTTTTTGACAAGCTCGCAAAGCTTGACAAGTACTTTCAAAGGGAGGGTGATGCAACCGTTACCTTCAGCCGTAAGCGAAACAAGGAAAATCTTGAGGTGACCATCTCAGCGGCAGGCACGCTCTTTCGCTGTGAGGTGGAGGACGAGACCTTTCAGAACGCGCTTGACCGTTCTATCGATATGATCGAGCGTCAAATCCGCAAAAACAAGACGCGCCTTGAAAAGCGTCTTCGTGACGATGCGTTTGATACGCCGTACGATTTCGGTGAGGATTTTGAGGAGGAGCCGAAGGAGTTTCACATCCGTCGGAAATCCTTTGCGTACAAGCCCATGTCGGTAGACGAGGCTATTTTGCAGATGAATCTTTTGGACCATGAGTTCTTCGTTTTCATGGATGACGAGAGCGAGAGCGTTTGCGTCGTGTATAAGCGCAAGGACGGCGATTACGGCTTGATCACGCCGGACGAAGAATAAAGAATAAAGAAAAAGAGTGGGGCTGTCCCTGTGGCAGCCCCTACTGTGAGGGAAAAATGAACTTACTTATTGCATACGCCACCAAATCGGGAACCACAAAGGATGCCGCGCTTATGCTTGCGGAGCATTTTTCGGCGCACAATATTACGTTTGCCGATCTCGGGGAGGAAACGCCGCGCGTGGAGGATTTTGACGCCGTTGTAATTGGCAGCTATATCCGTGCGGGCAAGATCGCCAAGAGCGCGGCGGCCTTTCTGAAAAATAATCGTGAGGCGATCCTTGCGCGTCCCTTTGGCCTTTACATTTGCTGCAACTTTGCAGACAACGCACTCGCGTATTTCAAATCGAATTTTGACGAGTCGCTTTGGCAGAGTGCCGCGTCGTCCATGCATTTCGGTGGCGAAATGCGGATTGAACGACAGAAGGGAATGGAAAAACTGATCATGAAGGCAGTGCTTCATTTCGTGCGTGCCAACAATCGTGATATGGATCGGGAACGCGATATTCCGCTTCCCGCGCTGATTCCCGAAAACATCAGTCGCTTTGCGGACGAGATGAAGGCAAAGCTTTGATACAAAGATGACGTCAAATTGACCAAATGCTCGATGTCTTTTTGGTCAATTTGACGAATTGAATTTTATTGACAAAACGGTGAGTTTGTGGTATCATATTATGGTAAATCTATGCCCCATTAGCTCAGATGGCAGAGCACTTGACTTTTAATCAAGGTGTCCGGAGTTCGACTCTCCGATGGAGCACCAAACGGGAAGACCCCGCGGGGGCTTGCCGTTTTTGTATTCTTTGTTTTTTGGAAGGAAGAGTTATGTATAACATAATTGCGCAAACGCTTGGTATTTTGGGCTTTGGTTGTAATGTGTTTTCCTATCAGCAGAAAAAGAAGGTCATGCTGGCGTTATGTCAGGTGTTTGGCTGTCTTTTCTTTGCCGTTCATTTTTTTATGATCGGTCAATATGTGGCGTCGATGATGAACGTGGTTGCCTTTCTTCGCGCGGTTGTGTTTACGCGAAACTTTACCAAGCGCAAACGGTACGCGCTGGTGGGTGCACTTATGGCGCTTTGCGTTGTTTGCTACGTCTTGAATTTCACGCTCTTTAAAATGGAGTGGAATATGGCAAATTCCTTGCTTCAAACGATTCCCGTGGTGGCGATGTTCTTTGCTATTCTTGCTTTTTCGATGGAGAATGCGGGTCTTGTGCGCCGATTTTCCCTGATCGCCTCGCCGCTTTGGCTGATCAATAACCTGATCGTAAAATCTTGGGGCGGCATTTTGTGCGAGGTCTTTTCGCTGGTTTCCATCTTTGTGGGAATGCTCAGGCACGATCGAGAAAAGACAAAATAAAGAAAAACGAGTGCGAATGTTACGATTCGCACTCGTTTTGTTTTGAAAGAGAATTCAAAAATTCGGTCAGCGTTCGGTCTGCTGTTTCTTTGTCGACAAGATAGCTCATGCCATGCTCGGCGTCCTTTACAGTCAAAAGCTCGCACCGCGATGCACAAGCCTCGTAGCTTTTTAAGGTGAATTCAAGCGGCACAAAGTTGTCGGCTTCGCCGTGAATAAAAAGGACGGGGATCTTTGCATTTTTGAGTGTTTCTTTGGAATTGCATTCGTTGAAGGTAAATCCACAAAAGATCTTGGCAAACAGGGTTGCAATATAAAGAAAAGGGAACTTCGGCAGGTGGTAGCTCGTGCGGAGAAGATAGCAGAACTCATCGTAAGCCGAGGTGAATCCGCAATCGGCAATTGCGCCTATGACGTTCTTTGGGAGCTCCTCGTTGCCGATGGCAAACATAACGGTGGAGCAACCCATCGAGATGCCCGAGAAGATCACGGGGGTCTCCTCGCCAAAGCGCCCGTTTAAGAATTTTACCCAATCGATAAGGTCATAGCGTTCCTTCACACCGAAGCAGATGTACTTGCCCTCGCTTCCTCCGATGGCGCGTTGCTCGATGCCAAGGAGATTGTAACCCATGGCGTAGTATTTCTTCCAGATGGCGCTGAAATCGTATGCCACGCGGCTGCGCCAGCCGTGTATCATAACGATCGTCCCCTTTGCGTCCTCGTGGGGCATCAGATAGCCGTGGAGTTTGAGCCCGTCGCGGCTCGTGATATACACGTCTTCCTTCTCGGCGGCGTGAAAGCTCTCAAAGCCCTCCTTGATGGTTTCGACATATTGGGAAAGCCCGTTTTTTTTCAGCTTTTCCAGATTGTCATATTCGTTTCCTTTGTCGTTTCGGCGGCAAGCAAAGCGGAAAAGATAGGCCGAAAGTGCAAAGCAACCGATAAGGAGTAGGGCGAAAAGGGCGACAACAATTTTCAAAAACAGCATGATCGTTCCTTTCGAAAGAAAAAGGGAGGTTAAACCTCCCTTTCAAATTCAGTCTGTGATATAAGGCAGAAGAGCAGCCTGACGTGCGCGCTTGATAGCGGTGTTCAGGTCGCGCTGGTGCTTGGCACAGGTGCCGGAAATTCTTCTGGGAAGAATCTTGCCGCGCTCGCTGGTGAACTTGCGAAGCTTGCCGGTATCCTTGTAATCGATATAATCGACCTTGTCTGCACAGAAGATGCAGATCTTCTTTCTCTTGCGCATCATCGGGCGAGCCGAGCGTGCAGCATTTTCGTTTCTATCCATCTTATGAAACCTCCTCGTTCATTTTGTTGCTTTTTGCACTTAGAAGGGCAAAAAGCTCTCATCAGTATTGACTTCTTCAAACTTCGGTGCTTCGTCGGCACCGGTGGAGAAGGACGGGGCACTGTAAGCGTCAGGCGTATACTGGCCACCGGACGCACCCTCACCCTTGCTGTCGACAAACATTGCTTCGTCCACAACAACCTCTGTGGAATAGCGCTTCTGGCCCTGCTGGTCCTGCCAAGGTCTTACTTGGATCGAGCCTGTTACACAAATCGAAGAGCCCTTGTGAAAGAATCTCGAGATGAATTCAGCGGTCTGGCGCCATGCAACGAGATTGATAAAATCGGTCTGCTGCTGGGTCTGCTGTCCGTCGGTCGATTTCACATAGCGTCTATTGACGGCGATCGAAAACGAAAGAACGGAAATGCCGCTTTGCGTTGTCTTAAGCTCAGGTTCTGCGGTAAGTCTTCCCGCGAGGATAACCTTATTCAGATTCAGATTTGCCATTTCGTTTGCCTCCGTGATTACTCGGCGTCAGCAGCGGCTTCGGTAGCAGGAGCCTCTACGGTCTCTTCTGCAGCCTCGGCGATCGGCTCAGCCACAGCGGGCTTTGCGGTCGGCTCGTGCTCAAGGCGAATAACGAGCTTACGCATGATCGCTTCGTCGATGTTGAAAAGACGGTCGAGCTCTGCGATGAAATCTGCCGGAGCCTTGAAGGTAACAACCGTGTAGTAACCCTCGTTCATGTCGTTGATCGGATATGCGAGATGACGCTTGCCCCAATCGGCAATATCGATGATCTCGCCGTTCTCGGCGATCAAATTGGTGAACTTGGTCACAGTTTCCTTGGCTGCGTCTTCA
>JAZTWS010000231.1:0-11243 GCA_045636005.1 Eubacteriales bacterium
AAAAAGAGAACGCTTGGGGAACTTTTTGAAAAAAGTTCCCCCCTCAAAAACTTTTCTGAAAATTTTTACGAAAAAGTCTGCAAAAGCAATATTGTAAGAGTTTTCCGAGTCATTTTGGTTCTTCTCGCTAAAGCGAGAAGAACATATACGCCGCGAGCCACGCGGCAGACAAAGAAAGCTCGCTTTCTTTTCTGCGCGTGGCGCTTTCGCGGCTCAAAATGACGTAAAGTTTGTGCAAACCCATGCAGCAAAAGTTTTGATCCAACTTTTTTAAAAGTTGGCGGGGTGTGGGGCAGAGCCCCACGTCGCCCCCGACAAACATCAATTTTCAAACAACAAAAAGGAACACATATGGCAAACATTTTTGATATTTTCAAGGAGATCTCCACAAAGAAGGAGACGCCGAACGCGCCGATCACGCATCTGATCGTCGGTCTTGGAAATCCGGGTGACAAATATTTCAACACGCGGCATAACGCCGGCTTTTTGATGATGGATTATCTGTCCCAGCGTGCGGGTGTGAAGGTCGACCGCGTGAAATTCAAAGCACTCTGCGGTGAAGCGATGCTTGGCGAGCGGCGTGTGCTTCTGATGAAGCCCCAAACGCTTATGAACGCGTCGGGCCTTGCCGTAAAAGAGGCGGCAACCTTCTATAAGATCGCGCCCGAAAATATTCTGGTCTTTTCGGACGACACCTCGCTCGACGTTGGACGCTCGCGTATGCGCCTCAAGGGCAGCGACGGCGGACAGAAGGGCCTGCGCTCCATCATCACGCAGATGAATACCGACGAATTCCCGCGCATCCGCTTCGGTGTGGGCGCCAAGCCCCACCCCGACTACGATATGGCCGATTGGGTGCTCTCGGAATTCTCGAAGGACGAGCAAAAGCTTCTTTTCTCCCGCTTTGAGCCTGCCTTTGAGGGCGTGCTCCGCTTCCTCGCGGGCGATAGCGAGGCGGCCATTCGCATTTGCAACGCCAAGGAAAACGTATGAGCATTTTAACCGATCTTTTGCGGCTGGACAAGGAATACGGCGAGCTTTTACACACCGCGCTCCTTGACTTCACCATTCCCAAGCCCTTGCCCATCGCGGTGGGCGGCCTTTGCGACGGCGCGTCGGACGCCGCGCTCGTCTGTCTTTTGGAGGACATTCGACGCGAGCGAGGCGGCACCGCCCTCATTCTCTGCGCCACCGACAAGGACTGCGCCCGTACGGGCGAGCTATTGGAGCGCTTCGGCGTTTCAGCGGCCGTTTTCGGCGTGCGCGACTTCAATCTATACGACATCACCGCCTCCCATGACTACGAGCATGAGAGGCTTCGCGTGCTTGCGGGACTCGTCTCGGGGACGCTTGACGCCGTGGTCACCACGCCCGACGCCGCGCTCGGCTACACCATCCCCAAGGAGCGTTTATCCCGCGCCACCTTCCGTATCGACTTTGACACGCGCATCGACCTCTCGGACTACGCACGCCGCCTCTCCGAAGCGGGCTATGTGCGCGTGGACATGGTGGACGGCGTGGGACAGTTTGCCATTCGCGGCGGCATTCTTGATGTTTTTCCGCCCCTCTTTGACACGATGGGAGACGCCGATTTCGACGGCAAGCCCACTCCCTTCCGCGTGGAGCTTTTCGGCGACGAGGTCGACCGCATCGGCTCCTTTGACCCCGAATCCCAACGCTTCCTTCAGAACTTTGACGGCATCTGCTTTCCGCCCGCGCACGAGGTGCTTGCCGACCGCGAAAGCCTTGAGGCCATTCGCTTGGCACTCCTTGCGCACAGCAAACGCTCGAAGAACGAAAACGCGGTGCGCGAGATGCAAAAGGAGCGGTCGGCCGTCGAGCTTTGCCTCGCAAATGACGACTTTGATTTAAAATTCATCGACAAATATATCTCGCTCGTCTACCCCGAGCGGCAATGCCTGCTCGACTATTTTGGTGAGCGTCCGCTGACCATCCTGCGCGCACACGCGGCGGTGGAGGAACGCTTGCGCGTGGCCGAGATGTCCTTGGCGCAGACCGTGACCGACCTTCTTGTAAGCGGAACGATCTCGCCCAAAAACGCCGAATACGCCTGCCCCACGGCGCGCTTCCATCAGTTTTGCGCCTCGTCGGTGGCTCTGCGCCTCGATTCGCTGGGCGCGTCCTCGTCGGGCGAGCGTTTAGGCGGCCTTTTCACCTTCCGCACCAAGCACCTCGTCGCCTACGACGAAAAGCTTGAGCTTCTCCTTGAGGACCTTGAAAACGCCATCCGAAGCGGCTTTAAGACCGTGGTAATCGCTGAAAACGAGACCTCGGCCAAAAACATCGGCGGTTGGCTTGCGGAAAAGGGATTCCGCACCGCCGTGGAGACCGAAAAAGAGGAATTTACCGCGGCGACGCTCCCCGTCGGCACAGTGTTTATCAAATGGCGCGAATTTTTGCGCGGCTTTGAGCTGTCAAGCCCGCGCGTTTCGATCTTTTCGCTCTGTCCGGACGGCAAAAACGGCGCAAACGCCGCGTCGGGACGCTTAAAAACCGCACGCCGCAAAAAGCGCGGCACCGAGGCCATTCTCTCGGCCGCCGATCTTGAGATTGGAGATTACGTCGTACACGAAAATTACGGCATCGGTATTTACGAGGGCCTCGAAAAGCTGACGGTGGACGGCGTTTCGCACGACTATATCAACATTCGCTACGCGGGCAGCGACAAGCTCTTTTTGCCCGTGGAAAAAATGGATCTCGTATCCAAATATATCGGCGCGCGCGCCGAGGACGGCGTGGTTCGCCTCTCCAAATTCGGCGGTGCCGAATGGGGACGCACCAAATCGAAAACCCGCGCGGCCGTCAAGGATATCGCCAAGGATCTGATCAAGCTTTACGCCGAGCGTATGCGCCGCGACGGTTTTGCCTTCCCCGAGGACGACGAGATGCAAGCCGACTTTGAAAGCTCCTTTGAATACGACGAGACCTCGGCCCAGCTCGACGCCATTGCCGACATCAAGGAGGATATGGAAAAATCCACCCCCATGGATCGCCTGCTCTGCGGCGATGTGGGCTACGGCAAGACCGAGGTGGCCTTCCGCGCCGCCTACAAGGCTGTGCTTGGCGGTAAGCAGGTCGCACTCCTTGTGCCGACTACCATTCTTGCGCTTCAGCATTATAGAACTGCCATGAGCCGTATGCGCGCCTTCGGCGTGGAGGTCGATATGATCTCGCGCTTCCGCACCCCAAAGCAGATCGCCGGGTCGGTACGCAAGCTGGCGCGCGGCGAGACCGACCTGATCATCGGCACCCACCGTCTTTTGTCGGGGGACATCACCTTCAAGGATCTCGGCCTGCTCATCATCGACGAGGAGCAACGCTTCGGCGTAGCGCAAAAGGAAAAGATCAAGCAGATCGCGGGCAACGTCGATGTACTGACGCTGACCGCCACCCCCATCCCCCCTACGCTCAACATGGCCATGGGCGGCATTCGCGACATTTCGGTGCTGGACGAAGCCCCCACCGACCGCTTGCCCGTACAGACCTACGTTCTTGAGGACGACGACGGCATCGTGTTCGAGGCCATTCGCCGCGAGCTCAGACGTGGCGGACAGGTCTTTTATATGCACAACGTCATCGAGTCGATAAACACCCTCGCGCGCCGCATTGCCGACGAATTCCCCGACGCCAATATCCGCGTGGCACACGGCAAAATGGAAAAAGAGGAGTTGGAGGACATCTGGAGCTCCATGCTCACGGGCGAGACCGACATTCTCGTCAGCACCAGCATCATCGAGACCGGTATCGACGTCCCCAACGCCAACACGCTTATCGTGGATAACGCGCATCGCTTGGGACTTTCCCAGCTGCATCAGCTCCGCGGACGCGTGGGACGCTCCTCGCGCCGCGCTTACGCTTACTTCACCTACCCGCGCGGCATGGCCCTCGCGGAAATCTCCGAAAAGCGTCTGGAGGCCATTCGTGATTACGCCGAATTCGGCGCGGGCTTTAAGATCGCCATGCGCGACCTCGAGCTGCGCGGCGCGGGCGACCTCTTGGGCGCCAAGCAGCACGGTCACCTCGACGCCGTGGGTTACGACCTCTATATCAAGCTCTTAAACGAGGCCATTCTCGAGGAAAAGGGCGAGACGCCCCGCGAGGAAGCCGAGTGCAAGATCAATCTCAAGCTCGACGCTTTCCTGCCCGAAAGCTACGTTCACTTCGCCGCGCAACGCATGGCACTTTATAAGCGCATTGCCATGATCCGCACGCGCGAGGATCACTCGGACATCACCGATGAGCTGATCGACCGCTTCGGAGAGATGCCAAAGCCCACCAAAAACCTGCTTGCCATCGCCCTTACGCGCGGCGTCGGCCTCGCCTGCGGCATCGTGGAGATCGAGCAGGAGGGCAACGTCATTTATATCTACCCCGCCCACTTTGACATTGAGGTCTGGTCGGATCTCTCGGACGAGTTCGGGTGCCTCAAGGCCTCGCTCTCCTCGCGCGTCTCGGTGGCCGTCAATCTCGGAAAGGCCGATAAAAAACTGGCCGCCAATCCCCCCGAACTCCTCGCTCGCATTTTCGAACGCTATTTAAAACTCGCCGCCGAAAAGGATGCGGAGGAGAACGAAGAGAACGTATAGGGAACTTTTTGAAAAAAGTTCCCTATCACCCTCAAAAACTTTTCTGAAAATTTTTACTAAAAAGTCTGCAAAAGCAACATTGTAAGAGTTTTTCGAGTCATTTTGGTTCTTCTCGCTAAAGCGAGAAGAACGTATACGCCGCGAGCCACGCGGCAGACAAAGAAAGCTTGCTTTCTTTTCTGCGCGTGTGCTACACGCGGCTCAAAATGACGTAAAGGTTTTGCGTCCCCATGCGAGAAAAGTTTTCGCCCAGCCTTTTTCAAAAGGCTGGCGGGTTCCAAGGGCAGAGCCCTTGGCGTCTCCTCTACAAATCAAAATTTGAAGCAAACTCCAAAAAGAAAGGATTTTTATATGAAAAAAGCACGTCGTTTCCTCGCGCTTCTTTTAGCGCTTTTGATGCTTCTCTCCACGCTTACCGCGTGCGGCGGCAAGGCACGGACGCTGATGAAGGCGGACGACCGCGAGATTTCGGTCAACCTCTATCAGCTCATGCTCTCGATCCGCAAGGGAGAGATGGCCTATGCCATTATGCAAAGCTACGGCAACGCCAATAGCACGGCCTTTTGGGGTACCGTCATTGACGACACCTCCAGCACCTATGACGACTACTACACCGCCGAGGTCTTCGGTAAGCTGAAAAGCTACGCCGCCGCGCTCGCGCTCTTTGACGAGCTGGAGCTTGCGCTTCCCGACGCATACGTCAAGGCGATTGACGAGGAGATGCAGACGCTCGTTGCGGAGGACGGCGACGGCAAAAAGGCCAAACTCAATTCCATTTTGGCCGAATTTGGTGCCAACTACGACATTTTGCGCGAATATAAGCTCATGGTCAAAGAGATTGAATATCTGATCCAAACGCTTTACGGACAGAACGGCTCCAAGATCTCCTCGCAACTCAAGGAGGACTACCTTGAGGAAAATTACGTTGCCTTCAAGCAGATCCTTCTTTCCAACTTCTACTATCTCTTTGAGACCGACAAAAACGGCGACGAGATCTACTACAAAAACGACGGCTCGATCGCTTACGACACCGTAAACGGCATTCGTAAGGTCGAGGACGGCACCTTCGTTTACTACACCGAGGACGGCCGCATTGCCTACGACAAGGAGGTCGGCCGACGCAAGCCCAAGCTTGACGCGAGCGGCAATCAGCTTTCCCAAGCCTACACCAAGGAGGAGATGCTTGACCGCTTGAATTTGGCAATCGACCTGCGCGACATTGCCGAAAACGAGTCGGCCGCCACCTTTGAGACGCTCCGTCTCTCCTATAGCGACGAGGAGTTTGGAAACGACTACGACGCTGACGCCTTAAACTATCTTAGCACCGACACCACCTATTCCTCGATTTCGGCCGATTGGAAGACGTTGGACGCAATTGCCGCCAAGCTTGCGGAGATCGAGGTCGGTGAGCTTGCCATCCTGCAAACCGACGCGGGCATTCACCTGATCCGCAAATATCCCGTGGAAACCGGAGCTTACGCCGATGAGCGCTATGCCCAGTGGTTTACCGACTCGCTCTACGGCGTGTACGACTTCAACGGCAACCTCATAAACTCGCTCCTTTCGGCAAGACTTGCCGAGATCGAGGCACGCATCACCGTCGACACCTCACTCCTCAACGGCCTCTCGCTCAAAACCTCGCCCTCGAATTTCTACTACAACTAAAAAAACAGGCGGAAGCGCATACGCTTCCGCCGTTTTTTTCGGCAAATTGTAATTTATCGAACTGTTTTGCTGAGACAAACGAGTGCGGCAAATAGCCTCCCTCCGGGAGGGTAGCGAAGCGGCGCCACGGTAGTGAATGACTGCCTAAATGGCAGTCAGAGCCGTGGCGTGACCGAGCCGCAGCGAGATAAGGACCGCCATTGGCGGTGGAAGGAGCCTGCGCGACTTCACCATACTTGCAGACTTTATAGTTGCGCGGGCTCCCTCAGTCGCCTACTCGGCGCTGGCTCCCTCCCGGAGGGAGCCTTTCGTACTCGACTTCTCGGCCAAGCGCAACCATTCAAACACACCGATAAATCAAAATTTATCGTTATTTTCGTCCTTCTTTTGCGTCCGTTTCTTGAGGCGGCGGGTCGAGATCACGGCAATCGCGCCCACGCCTGTACCGATAACTGCGAGTACAAGGAGCGTCGGGATTGCGCCGATAAGCCACACCGTGAAGTCTTGGAATCCGTCGGCAAAATTCTTCCAGCTGCGCGTAAAAGCTTTCGCAATACGCGAGCCGAAGGTGGTTTTGGGGGTGGTAACGACCTCATAATCCACAACCTCCTCCAGCGTCAGATGCACCGTGGAGTAGGAGGCGCGGCTGTCGATGACCTTCATACGCGTTTTGGCCGATTCGATCTCGGAGATAACGTTGTAGAGTCGATCCTTGATCATGAGGATCTCATCCACGCTTACCGCCTTACCAAGCATATTCTCGTAAGCCGCCTGCTCCTCCTCCAGCACGCGCACACGGGCGGCGAGGTCGTAATATTCCTCGGTGGCGTTCACGCGCCCCACTTGCTCGTTCACCACGTTCACCTGCTTGCCCACCTCCGAGAGAAAGGCGTCAAGCTGATCCGAGGGAATGCGGACGGTCAAATACGCACTGCGGCAGTAAGAGGCCGAGCTTCCGTAGCTGCGGCCGTTGCTCGAAAAGGACTCCTCGTAGCCGCCAAGCGACGAGAGCGTGCCGCGAATCGCGGAAAGCGCCGCTTCGTATTCCTTGGTCTGCGCGCGAAGCGTGACCGTCACGATGAGCTTTTCCTCAAAGTCGCCGTTCTCCGGCTCTACGTTGCCCGTTCCCCCGGCTCCGTCAAAGCCGATGTGCTCCGAGGAAACCATGTCTTCGTACTTTCCATCCTCCATCGGCACGTCGTACTCGTACATCTCGTCGCGGTAGGCACCGCCCAAACTGTTGCTCTCCTTCGCCGCGCCGCACGAAACCAGCGCCAAAAGCAACACAAGGGCAAGAGTAAAACAAAACATCTTCTTCATCGAAAAAAACGGTGATCTCATAATAGGCATCTTTTTCATAAAAAATCTCCTTTCGGATTGCCAAAAAGGCTCTTTCTGCCTGTATAGACGAAAAAAGCCACCAAAAGTTCCCAAGATTTTTTAATAGAAAAATTGAATTTTAATAGAAAAATTGAAGTTTGAAAGCAATACGAAACGGGCAGAGTCCATGGACTCTGCCCGTTGTTTCTCTTTAGTTCAATTTTGCCAGAGCGGCTACAACGCCGTCCAGATTTTCATGGTACTTCGCGAGCTTTGCCTTCTCGCCCTCCACAACAGCGGCGGGCGCCTTGGCCACAAAGCCCTCGTTGGAGAGCTTGCCCTCAAGTCTTGCGATCTCGCCCTCCAGGCGCTTCTTCTCGCCCTCAAGGCGAGCGCGCTCCTTCTCGGTGTCAATGATGTCCGAGAGCGGCAGGAAGATGGTAGCCGAGTCGGTAATGATCTGCACCGAATCGTCGGCCGAAACCACACCGTCAAAGCTGTCGGCCACAAGAAGCTCGGATGCCGACGCCAAACGCGTGAAGAACATCGCGGTCTGACCGCCGAAGCTCTCGGGGTACTTGGTTGCAAGGTAGACCTTTGCCTTGCGCGAGGGAAGAACGTTCATCTCGCTGCGGCGTGCGCGGATGGCCTTGATCGCGTCAAGCACGCGCGTCATATGCTCGCTCGCCTCGGCGTACGCGGGCTCGTCCTCGACCTTCGGGAAGGCCGAGATCATGATGCTCTCGTCCGCATGAGGCAGCGAGAGATAGATCTCCTCGGTGATAAAGGGCATAAAGGGATGAAGCAGCTTGAGAATACCCGTGAGAACGTGAAGAATAACGGCCTGCGCGGTCTTGTTCTCGGCAGTTCCCTTCTCACCCAGACGCACCTTGGAAAGCTCGATATACCAGTCACAGAACACGTCCCAGGTGAAATCGTAAAGCGTAGAAAGTGCCACGCCGATCTCAAAGCGATCAAGCGCGCCCGTCACCGACGCCACCGCCTCCCTAAACTTTGTAAGGATCCACTTGTCCTCAATGGCAAGCGATTCTTCCGCGGGAAGCGTCAAGGATGCGTCGTCGTCCAGATTCATGCGCACGAAGCGCGAAGCGTTCCAAAGCTTGTTGGCAAAGTTACGCGCCGCCTCGATCTTCTCGTCCGAGAAGCGCATATCGTTTCCGGGGCTGTTACCGGTCGCCAGCGCAAAGCGAAGCGCGTCCGCACCGTATTTATCAATGATCTCAAGCGGATCAATGCCGTTGCCCAAGGACTTTGACATCTTGCGTCCCTGCGCGTCGCGCACAAGACCGTGGATCAGCACCGTGTCGAACGGAATCTTACCCGTGTACTCCAGCGCCGAGAAGATCATTCTCGACACCCAGAAGGTGATGATGTCGTAGCCGGTAACGAGAGTATTGGTCGGGAAGAAACGCTTCAGATCCTCGGTTTCCTTGGGCCAGCCCATCGTCGAGAAGGGCCAGAGTGCCGAGGAGAACCAGGTGTCAAGCGTATCGGGATCCTGATGCATCGGCTCGCCGCACTTGGGGCAAACCGCAGAATCGGCCTTGGTGACCTCCATCGTGCCGCACTTGTCGCAGTAGAAGGCGGGAATGCGGTGACCCCACCAAAGCTGACGCGAAATGCACCAATCCTGTGTATTCTCCATCCAGTGGAAATAGTTCTTGTCAAAACGCTCGGGAACGAACTTGATGCTTCCGTTCCGAACCGCCTCGATAGCGGGCTTTGCCAGCGGCACCATGCGAACGAACCACTGCAGCGAGATCATAGGCTCGATGGTGGTGTTGCAACGGTAGCAGGTGCCGACCTCGTGCGTGAGATCCTCGGTTCCCACAAGGAAGCCGCCCTCCTCGAGATCCTTCACGATTGCCTTTCTTGCCTCGTAACGATCCATGCCGGCGTACTTCGGGTAGCCCTCGGTGATCTTACCGTCGGGCGTGAGGCAGACCTCCATCGGAAGCTGATGGCGGCGACCGACCTCAAAGTCGTTGGGGTCGTGCGCGGGCGTGATCTTTACGCAACCCGTTCCCTTGTCAAGCTGCGCGTGCTCGTCGCCCACGATCGGAATGCGGCGTCCCACAAGGGGAAGCACGCAGTATTTGCCGATGAGATCCTTGTATCTCTCGTCCTCGGGGTTTACGGCAATCGCCGTATCACCGAGAAGCGTTTCGGGACGGGTGGTAGCCACCTCCAGATAGCCGCCTCCGCCTACGAGAGGATAACGAATGTGCCAGAAATGGCTCTGCTGCTCCTCGTAGTTGACCTCGGCGTTCGAGATCGAGGTCTTGCAGTGCGGACACCAGTTGATGATACGCTCGCCGCGGTAGATGAGCCCCTTCTCGTAAAGGCGAACGAAGACCTCCTTCACGGCCTCCGAGCAGCCCTCGTCCAGCGTGAAGCGCTCGCGCGTCCAGTCGCACGAGGAGCCCAGCTTTTTAAGCTGCGAAATGATTCTTCCGCCGTACTGCTCCTTCCAAGCCCACGCGCGCTCAAGGAACTTGTCTCTGCCAAGGTCGTCCTTGGTCAGTCCTTCCTTGCGCATGGCCTCCACGATCTTGGCCTCGGTGGCGATCGACGCGTGGTCGGTGCCGGGGAGCCAAAGCGTCGAGAAGCCCTGCATTCTCTTGTAGCGGATCAAAATATCCTGCAGCGTGTTGTCAAGGGCGTGGCCCATGTGAAGCTGACCGGTGATGTTTGGCGGGGGAATAACGATCGAATACGAGGGAGCCTTGCTCTCTCGGTCGGGCGTGAAATAACCCTTCTCACACCAATTTTTGTAGATCCTATCCTCGAATTCGTTCGGGGAATAGACCTTGGGAAGCTCGTGATTCTGTTCCATTTTGATTTCGTCCTTTCGTATATTTCCACTCTTTTTTTACAAAATAAAAAACCACACCCTCATATCAGGGCGTGGAAACGCGGTACCACCTGATTTCGCTCGCCAAGGCGAGCGCACTCTTGCTTCGTAACGTGAAGATCCGTTGCCCCTTACTCCCTTCGGGGACACTGCTCCCGAGCGACTTCCGCGCCTCTTGCCGCAAACTCACACCAACCGTTTGCTCTCTGTAGACAGAACCTCGCGTACTACTCCCGTTCCTCGCATTTAGCACAGTATATCACACTTTCCGAAATCTGTCAAGGCGTTTTCACGTTTTCTTTCGCGCAAAGAGTTGACAAACGCGAAAAAAAGGTCTATAATAGATTGAAAAATAACAACACGGAGGATAAAAACATGGTCGTAACCAAGGATTCCATCATTGGCGATATTCTGGATTTTGATATCGACACGGCACGCCTTTTCTTTGAGATCGGTATGCACTGCCTCGGATGCCCCGCATCGCGCGGCGAAACGGTGGCAGAGGCCTGCGCCGTTCACGGCACCGACGCCGACGAGCTCGTTGCCAAGATCAACGCGCTTCTCGCTTCGAAGAAAGCGTAAAAGATAGGCTGAGCCAAACACCACGGCTCAGCCTTTTTACAAACCTGCATTTCAAATTTTGATTTATCGGTGTGTTGCGCAGAGACGCGTGAGAAAAGTTTTGATCCAACTTTTTCAAAAGTTGGCGCGGTCGAGGGCGCGGAGCCCTCGTCGCCTCCGCAGAGGCGAAAGCCTTTTGCGGCATTTCTTTTTTG
>JAZTWS010000232.1:0-2099 GCA_045636005.1 Eubacteriales bacterium
CACCCGAGGCGCAAAGAAAGCTTTGCAAAGAAACGCCGTTTTTTCAGGGCTCTGCCCTGAAACCCGCCGCCTTTTGAAAAAGGCGGGCGAAAACTTTTCTCGCAGGTCTCTGCGCAACACACCGATAAATCAAAATTTGAATGTGTGCTCTCTTATTGTCCCTCGTTTGCGCGTGTCTATACGCGGCGGGTTTCGCCTTGACAATCGTTTAGAATTATGATAAAATGAAAAAAATTCAAAAAGGAGGGAGATTTATGCCAAACGAAAGGCTTTCGGGCGAAAAAATTGCCGCTTACGCGGGCTATCCGCGCGCGCTTATTTCGGTTTTCGACTCGCTTCCCTCCACCAATACGCACCTCTCGGCCCTTGCGCGCGAGGGCGCGCCCGCAGGGCGCGTGATCCTTGCCGAAACGCAGACCGCAGGACGCGGACGGCTGGGCCGTTCCTTCTTCTCGCCCGCGGGAAGCGGCATCTATCTCAGCATCCTGCTCCGTCCAAAGACGCTCGACGCGGGAAAACTCACCACACTTGCCGCGGTGGTGGTTGCCGACGCAATTTCGCGCGTTTGTGGCATCGAAGTGGGGATAAAATGGGTAAATGACCTGATTTTTGACGGCAAAAAACTCTGCGGCATTCTTGCCGAGGGCGCGGGCGCCGACTTTGCGGTGCTTGGCATTGGCATCAACGTCACGAAAAGCGCGTTTCCCCCCGAGCTTGCCGATATTGCCACCTCGCTTGAGGAGGTGACGGGCGAAGCCCCCGACCGCAACCGCCTGATTGCCGAGATCCTCAAAAGACTTACAAAGGCAGATCTTGAAGGCTTTTCACACATGGATGAATACCGCCGCCGCTCGCTCACGCTCGGCAAATGGGTGAACATTTTGGGAAGCGGCGAGACGGTCTTCGTGCGCGCCATCGAGGACGACGGCGCACTTCTCGTCGAAGACCCAACCGGCCAACCCCGCCGCATCTCCTCGGGCGAGGTCAGTGTGAGAGCGAAAGAGAACGATGTGGGGACTGTTTGAAAAAAGTCCCCACACCCCCAAAAACTTTTCTGAAAATTTAACTAAAAAGTCTACAAAAACTTTATTGTAGGGGTTTTACAAGTCATTTTGGTTCTTCGCACCTTGTGCGAAGAACGTTTATGCCGCGTGCCACGCGCAAGACTTAGAGAGCTCGCTCTCTTTTCTGCGCGTCAGCTTTCGCGGCTCAAAATGACGTAAAGTTTGTACAAACCCATGCGAGAAAAGATTTAGTCAAGTTTTTTCAAAAACTTGCGGGGTGTGGGGCAGCGCCCCACATCGTCTCCCCCACAAATTAAAATTTGAAATTTTAAAAGAAAGAGAAAAGATATGGAAGAACAATTTTCCCGCACCGAGCGGCTGATCGGCACCGAGGCGCTCCGGAAGCTCGCGCACGCACACGTCGCGGTCTTTGGCGTAGGCGGCGTGGGCGGCTACGTGGTGGAGGCGCTGGCGCGTACAGGCGTCGGTGAGCTGACGCTTGTTGATAGCGACACAGTGGCACCCTCCAACCTCAACCGCCAAATCCTCGCGCTTCAATCGAACATCGGACGCTCCAAGGTGGAGGTGGCAAAAGAGCGCGTGCTTGCCATCAACCCCGCGGCCACCGTACACGCCGAGGAGGTCTTTTACCTGCCCGAAACGGCAGACCGCTTTGACTTTTCGCGCTACGACTACGTGGTGGACGCCATCGACACGGTGAGCGGCAAGCTGGAGCTGGTGCTTCGCGCCAAGGCCGCAGGCGTTCCCATTCTTTGCTCGATGGGCGCGGGCAATAAATGGGATCCGACGGCGTTTGAGATCGCGGACATTTACGAGACCTCGGTCTGTCCGCTGGCCAAGGTCATGCGTGGACTCTGCCGCAAAAACGGCGTGGAGAGCCTCAAGGTCGTCTATTCCAAGGAGCCCCCCATGCCCGCCGCCGGCGAGGACCGCTCGCCCGCCAGCGTCATCTTCCCCCCCGCCGCCGCGGGACTTGCCATCGCCGCCGAGGTCGTGAAGGATCTTATTCGGTAAAAGCTTCAAATTTTGATTTATCGGTGTGTTGCGCAGAGACCCGCGAGGAAAGTTTTGGTC
>JAZTWS010000233.1:0-1983 GCA_045636005.1 Eubacteriales bacterium
TGCCGCAGGTATCGGCAATCTGGGCGCAACGGTTCTTTCCCATACCGAGCCCCACCACGACCATGCCGACGGGATCGTCGGCGTAGGGTCTGTCGAAATGGAGCTTAGGGGTCAGCGCCGTCTTCATGTCGCCGGGCGCCGACGCGGGAATCGTCTTTTTCACGTAGTCATACACCCGCTTGGACGTGGTAACCTTATCGAGGTTTGCCTCGGCAGGCACGTGGGTCTCAACGGAGATGGGCATATTCTTGCCCGTGACCGCAACGCCCGCAAGCACGCGATCCCACGGAACCTTTTTGTACTCCAGCTCGGGAATGGCGGGAACGCCACGGGATTTGACGTGTACCATATTGGCGTACTTGAGCGCCTTCGTGAAATACTCCACGCAGTCGCCCTGCGCTTCGGGAAGGGTCTCGAACATATTGGAAACGTCCCAGGCAAGACCCCATTCGGGAACGCCGAGAGCGTCCAGCACGGTAATGACCTCGTCGGGAGTCACGCCGCAGTTTTCAAAGCCAAGGATAAGCCCTGCCTCCTTCGCCCGCTTGGCAAAGGGCTCGAACATCTCCATTACCTCGGCAAGGGCGTCGGGACGCATAGCAAGCTCGCCGCAGGCAGGATCGTCTGCCGTATGCTGCCAGAAGAAAAAGCTGCGCACGTAGGGTGTGCCGAGGATCTTGGCGGCGCGGATCACGCCCTCCAGCTTTTCCATCTCCTTCGCCTGACGCGCCGCGTCGGGAAGATGCACCTTGCAAAGAGAGGACTGAATGACGCCGGGCTTCAGACCGTAGCTGTCAAGCGCCGCCTTGAGGGCGTAAAGCTCCTCGTCGGTCTGCCGCTCGATGGTCTTGCCGTTAATGCGACCGCGGAAGTCCACGTGGGTCATGCCCCATTCCTTGAAGATGGGAAGCGCCTCGTAAATATCCATATAAAGCTCGTCGGAAAAAATGGAAATATACATAATTTCTTCTCCTTTTGCGTTTGTTGCCAATTCCTCTTGACAAATTCTCTCGTTTATGATACTATCATAACACGAAAATAGTTGCATGAATAGCACTTTTTTCACCGAAAATGAGAAAAATTTAAGATAAGGAGGCAATATGGAGGATTTCTTTCGGATCAACGCCAATATAAGCGCAATGCAGGGCGCGCTTCCCATTCGCGTGGCGCACCACAAAACCGTGGATCATCCCAATAATCACGTGCTTCATATCAACAACTATATAGAGATCTACGTATACGTCTCGGCCAACCATAATTATATCGTAGAAAACTCGGTGTACGAGCTGAAGCGAGGCGACATCGTTATCATCAATCCGCTGGAGGTCCACAAGGCGCTTCCCCTCTCCGGAGGTCCCTACGAGCGCGTTGACTTTCTCGTGGACGCCCACGCCTTTGACGCGATGTGCATCGATCCTCTGGCGGCGTTTCTGGGCAAGCCCCTCGGCACGGGAAACCTCATTTCCTTTGGCGAGGAGAAGCGGGAGGAGCTTCTCGAGGTGCTGTACGCCATCAGCGATTGCTTCCGCGACGGACGGAACGATCAGCTCCGTGCCTTTGCCTATTTTATGCGGCTTCTGGACGAGCTCAACCGTGAGCTTGTAAACCGAGGCTCGGTTGCGGGCACCGTAACACGCACGCCTTCCCTTTTGGAAAAGATCCTCGCCTACGTTGCCGAAAACACCGCCGCGATCCAGTCCATCACCGAGATCGCCTCTGCCCTCGGCTTGACCCCCCAATATCTGTCCGGCTACTTCAGCAAGCATATCGGCACCCCACTCAAGACCTATATTCAGGCAAAAAAGATCGCCCTCGCCAAGGATCTTCTTGACAAGGGCGCCGACGTGACCGAGGCGTGCTACGAGTGCGGCTTTAACGATTGCTCTTATTTCATCCGCGTATTTAAAAAATATGTGGGCATGACCCCCCTCACTTATAAGAACAGCTTGACAAGGGAAGGAAAATAAATTGATGTTTGTCGGT
>JAZTWS010000234.1:0-2523 GCA_045636005.1 Eubacteriales bacterium
TGGATTGTTTTTGCTGAGCAATACCTCTGTCCCTTGCAAGCGCAAGAGTTTCTGACGCATTTTTCTTTGCCACTAGAGGCACAAAGAAAAAAGCTTTGCAAAAAAGAAATGCCGCAAAAGTCTTTCGCCTCTGCGGAGGCGACGAGGGCTCCGCGCCCTCGACCGCGCCAACTTTTGAAAAAGTTGGATCAAAACTTTTCTCACGCGTCTCTGCGCAACACACCGATAAATCAAAATTTGAACATCTTATTATAGAACATGGAAAGAAAAGTGTCAAGGGATTTTGGCATTTTTTTGAAAATGAAGATTTTCGAACAAGGATTGACAAGAGCTGAAAAATATGGTATAATGATTTGAATTTGTTGTAAAAACAACATTTATTGAAAAGAGGAGTCTGCGCTTTGCAGCGGAAAAGAGGAGTTTATGGCCTTTAAGAATCGAAAATCAAATTATCCCTTATACGAGACCACCCGTTTTGACAACCTCAGGACGCTTATTGAGAACGCCGCCGCGCGTTTTCCCGACAGAAATGCTTTGACCTATCGGAAGACCCCCCACGATGCCGAGCCCAGCCACTACACCTTTTTGGAGCTGGAGAACTATATTCGCGATCTTGCTACCGAAATGATCGCGATGGGTATGCGCGACAAGACGGTTGCCATCGTTGGCGAGGCGTCTCCCTCTTGGGTATTTACCTATTTTGCCGCCATGGCAATGGGCGCGATCACTGTGCCGATCGACAAGGAGTATCCCGCCGAGGATATTGCGGCGATCATGAATCGCGCCGAATGCGAGTTCGCGTTCGTTTCGCCCGCGATCGAAAAGAAGGGCGTGACGCTTCGCGAGGCTGTTCCTACGCTTGCGGCCGTGATCTCGATGGGCGAGAAGGAGTTTGAGGGTGCGCCCTCGCTCGATTCGATTCGCGCCAAGGGTGCCGCACGCGTGGAGGCGGGCGACCGCAGTTATTTCGACTACGAGATCGACGCCGACAAGCTCGCTTCGATCGTCTTTACCTCGGGAACCACGGGCAAGGGCAAGGGCGTTATGCTTTCGCAGAAAAACATCTGCTCGGATATGGAGCAGGGAATGTACAATTTCCAGATCACCTACAAGACCATGTGCGTGCTTCCGCCGCACCACACCTTTGGCTCGACCATCAATCTGGCAGGCCATTTGGCGCAGGGCTGTGAGATCTACATATCCTCGGGCATCAAGTATATCATGAAGGAGCTGCAGGAATTCCGTCCGTCGCACCTCATTCTCGTTCCGCTTTTCGTGGAGACCTTCTACAAGAGAATTCTGGCAACGGCTGAAAAGACGGGCAAGCTTTCGGCGCTCAAGAAGCTGATCAAGGTGTCGAACGCGCTTCGCAAGGTGGGAATCGACCTGCGCGACCAGCTCTTCAAGTCGGTCACGAAGAACTTTGGCGGCGAGCTGCAGATGATCATTTGCGGCGGTGCGGCGCTCAATCAGAATATTATTGATTTCTTTGAGAGCATCGGCGTCACCATCCTCAACGGCTACGGCATCAGCGAGTGCGCGCCCCTCATTTCCTGCAACCGTAACGAGTATCGAAAGACCGGCTCGGTTGGTCTTCCCATCATCGGTGGCGAGGTCAAGATCGTGGATCCCGACGAGAACGGCGAGGGTGAGATCGCGTACCGCGGCCCGAACGTCATGCTCGGCTATTATAAGGATGAGGAGGCAACGCGCGCCGTCATCGACGACGAGGGCTTCTTCCACACGGGCGACTACGGCAAGGTTGAGCTTGAGGGCAACGACCAGTGGATCTACATCACGGGACGCCTCAAGAACCTCATCATCTTCTCGAACGGTAAGAACGTGTACCCCGAGGAGATCGAGACCGATATTCAGGGCGTTTACGGCGTGAACGAGGTCGTGGTCTACGCGGGCGAGAGCAAGAGCGATCCCTCCAAGGAGGTCATCGTGGCCGAGATCTACCCCGATTTCGACGGACTTAAGTCCCACGGCATCGAGGACGCCAAGGCCTACTTCACCGAGGAGATCAAAAAGATCAACCAAAAGAACGTCTCCTATAAGACGGTCGGACTTGTCAAGATCCGTGAGGTCGAGTTCCCCAAGAATACCTCGCGCAAGATCACGCGCTTTGCTATCGATAAGTCGATTGATTGAGAAACGAAGGGAGAACGATGTGGGAAACTTTTTGAAAAAAGTTTCCCACGCCCTTCAAAAACTTTTGAGAAATAAAAAAGAGGACAGAAACTTTCACGTTTTCTGTCCTTTTCTTGTTTTCGGAAGCATTAAAGAGAGGAGTTTTCCTCGTCCTTCACGTATTCAATGATATCCGAGAGGGAGCAACTCAACGCCAAACAAATTTGGTCTAAAATATAACTGTCGTAACGAACAACGCGATTTTTGTAGTAGCGGTCTATCGTTTGAAATTTAATATTGGTTCGCTTAGCCAACTCATATCGAGTGATTTTATGTTTGTTCAAATATTCGTTAAGTTTCAATCGAATCATAGTTTTCCCTCGCACGAAC
>JAZTWS010000235.1:0-2288 GCA_045636005.1 Eubacteriales bacterium
CTCAACGAGGGCCTCCTCGATGATGCCGTTCTTGACGTTCAGAGACAGCTTGCACGCGCCCTGCTGGGGTGCGCACCATCCTACACCGTGGGTGTAAGCGGAAATGTCGGTGATCTCTTTGGCCTGGATCCACTTGCCCTCTTCGGGAATGGGAGCCGGACCGTGATTGGGGCCCTTCTTAACTACGCACTGATGCTCGACCTCGAGGCTCGCGGCGTAAGGGCGTTCACTTACGTTGCTCATTTTCGTAACTCCTTTATGTATTGAATTTTAAACCAAAATTATTTTACGATCTCGCCGTAAACTTGACCGAATGCGCAAGCGGCGTTGCACTCATCGGTATCGATGTGCATAGCAAGCGCGAACTTGGGGCTTACGCGAACCACGACGTCGTCGAAGATGAGGGGTCTTGCGGTGTCAAGCTTAACCTTAACGATCTGCTTATCCTCAACGCCGAGCTCGGCTGCATCTTCGGGGGTCATATGAATGTGTCTCTTTGCGACCATAACGCCCTCTTTGATCTCAACCTCGCCGCAGGGGCCAACGAGCTTCACGCCGGGGGTACCTGCCACGTCACCGCTCTGGCGAACGGGAGGGGTGAGACCGAGCGCGCGTGCGTCGGTGAAGGAGACCTCTGCCTGATCGGCGGGTCTGGTGGGGCCGAGGATGCTCATCTTGATCGAGCCCTTGGGGCCAACGACTTCAATCTTTTCCTCGCAAGCGAACTGACCGGGCTGGCTGAGGTCCTTCTTGTTGGTGAGCTTTGCATCGGCGCCAAAGAGAATCTTAAGCGTCTCGTCGGTGATGTGAGCGTGTCTTGCGGACGTTTCTACAATGAATTTCTTTGTCATGATAGATGTTTCCTTTCCTTATTTTGAATTAAAAATTTACATTCATGGTATTATAGCATATTTTTTGCTTTTTGTAAAGATGCTTGGGGCAAAAAAGCGTCAAATTTTTGTCAAATATAGCTGTCGGATTTTGTAAAAAATGAAAAAATTGCGTTTTCCTACTTGCAAAACGCCGTCGAACATAGTATAATAATAACAGAATCTACGAAAGGAGACTCACCATGGCACAAAACAAGGATTATTTTGATCTCAGTTGGATCGTAAGCCTTATTCTTGCGGTCATCCCCTTTACCTCCTGTATTCTCGGCGCAGTTACCCGTATCAAAGAGGGTTGCATCGTTGCAGGCATTTTGCGTTTGCTTCTCGGTTGGAACGTTATTTACATTCTTGATATTATTTTCATCGTTCTCAACCAGAGAATCTTCCGTATTCTGAACATTTAAGTTCCGAATGAAAGAAGCCGCATTCGCCGCGGGTTTCGTTTTGCAAAAAAAAGAATGCTTCAATTTATGATTTTTTCGCCATTCGTTGACAAACGGGGAAAAAAGGTGTATGATAGAAGCAATATGGAAAGGCGCGCTCGTTGCGCGCGATTTTTGGGGATTTTGGAGGTTGCGCTATGAGTCGCGGAAGGTTTATCGTTCTTGAGGGAATTGACGGGTGCGGCAAAAGCACGCAGATAGGTCTGCTTGCCGAACGCCTGCGCGCCGAGGGCAGAGAGGTGGCGGTAACGGCCGAGCCTACCGACTCGGTAAGCGGCAAAATGCTCCGCGCGGCCCTTTCGGGCGCGGATAAGAGATCGCCCTGTGAGATGGCGGCGCTCTTTTTGCTCGACCGCATTTATCATAACGTGTCGGAAAACGGCATCGAGGCAATGCTCAAGAAGGGAATCGACGTGATCTGCGATCGCTACTATTATTCCTCGCTTGCTTATCAGGGTAGTGAGACCGATTTTGCGTGGGTGCGCGACATGAATCTCGCCTGCCCCGATATCCGACGTCCCGATCTGTGTATCTTTCTCGATATTGAGCCGCGCGTGAGCCTTGCGCGCATCGCGGCCTCGCGCACGTCGACCGAGATCTACGAGCGGGAGGAGCTGCTCGAAAAATTCCGCGCACGCTTCCTTGAGGTCTTCAAAATGCTGAAGGACACCGACCGCGTGGCCATCGTGGACGCTTCGCGCGGCATGGACGAGGTCGCCGACGCCGTCTGCCGCGCCGTTAAGGAAAATACCTAAATATAAATCAAAGCCGTTGCATCGCAACGGCTTTTTTGGTTCTTCAAATTTTGTTTTTCCGGTGTGTTGCGCAGAGACCTGCGAGAAAAGTTTTCGCCCGCCTTTTTCAAAAGGCGGCGGGTTTCAGGGCAGAGCCCTGAAAAAACGGCGTTTCTTTGCAAAGCTTTCTTTGCGCCTCGGGTGTCAAAGAAAGCGTCTGT
>JAZTWS010000236.1:0-1916 GCA_045636005.1 Eubacteriales bacterium
AGAACGGCGTGTTTACCAATTCCGACGGAGAGGCCTTCACCTCGACCTCGGGTCTGGTTCCCGTTCTCGTTATGGTGATCTCCGCGCTTCTCATGGCGGTGTGCGGTCTTCTTATGAAGGAGCTTAAGTGGAAATGGATGAGCGATTACGCGCTTCCCATCAGCATGGTTCTCGGTATGGCGGCGGCGCTTCCGCTTACTGCTTGGGTTGGAGGTGCATTGGTATGAGAAAACAGGAAAATATGACCTATATGGATAGCGTTCACAGAGACGGACGCATCTGGAACCTTTCGGTTATGCTGGTTCTCTTGGCTTTCCCCGCCGTGCTTTGTATCGTGTTCGGCGCGATGCCAAACTGGACGGGCGTTCTCAAGGGGCTGATTGCTACGGCGCCTATGTATTGGGCGGTTGGCGTGGTGGAGACGATCACCTATATTCCCATGCTGGGTGCGGGCGGCTCCTATCTTTCCTTCGTTACGGGAAATATTTCCAATCTGAAGCTTCCGTGTGCGCTGAACGCGCTTGAAAATGCAAACGTGAAGGCGCAGAGCGAGGAGGGCGAGATCATTTCCACAATCGCGATCGCGGTCTCCTCCATCGTGACGACGCTTATCATCATTCTCGGTGTAATTTTGATCGTGCCGCTCAATCCGATTCTTTCCGCGCCCGTGATCAAGCCCGCGTTTGATCAGATGCTTCCCGCGCTTTTCGGCGCGCTTGGCGTGGTGTTCGTTTCCAAAAACGTAAAGCTGGCGGCGGCTCCGGTTTTGCTGATGCTGATTTTGTTTATTTTCGTCCCCGCGCTCGATGCGGGAACGGTGGGCATCATGGTACCCGTTGGCGTTGTCTTCACCCTTGCTTATGCGAGAATACTTTATAAAAAGAATTGGATTTAAGAGAGCATGATTTATATAGGATTTTCAATATTGGCGCTCGTTTTGGTCTTTTTGGCGGTCGTTCTTATTCGCACGCTTCGTTTTCGGCCGAAGGAAAGCGAGATGCCCAATATCTCCGAAGAAAAATTTGATCGGGAAAAGGCGATTCACGCGCTTGGAGAGCTTGTAAAATGCAAGACGATCTCGCGCGCTGCGCATAGCGAGGAGGACGAGGCAGAGTTTGAAAAGCTCTACGCGCTCCTGCCCACGCTTTATCCGAACGTACACCGCGTGTGTGAGCAGATACACTTTGCAGATCGCGGCCTTCTTTACCGCTGGCACGGCAAGACCGAGGGCAAGCCCTCGGTGCTGATGGCGCATTTCGACGTGGTTCCGGTGCGCGAGGAGCTTTGGCAAAAGCCGCCCTTTGACGCCGTGATCGAGGACGGTTGTATGTGGGGCCGCGGAACGCTTGATACGAAGGTTACCTTTAACGGCATTTTGAGCGCGGCCGACACGCTGATCGCCGAGGGCTTTGTGCCCGAAAACGATATCTATCTGGCCTTTTCGGGCGGCGAGGAGGTAAACGGCAAGGGGGCTATGCATATCGTCAACTATTTTAAGGAGAAGGGAATCGAGCTTGCCATGGTGGTCGACGAGGGCGGCGCGGTGGTAGAAAACGTATTTCCCGGAGTTTCGAAGCCTTGCGCCATGGTGGGCATTGCCGAGAAGGGTATGCTCAACCTGCGCTATAAGGTGGCGTCAAACGGCGGTCATGCCTCGGCTCCCAAGCCGCACACCCCCGTGGGCGTGCTTTCGGACGCCTGCTGTCGCGTGGAGAATAACCCTTTCCCCTCGCATATTACGAAGCCTGTTGCCGATATGTTCGACACGCTTGGCCGTCATTCGACCTTCGTGTACCGCATGATCTTTGCGAATCTTTGGTGCTTTGCGCCGGTGCTCGATATGCTTGCCAAAAAGAGCGGTGGCGAGATGAACGCGCTGGTGCGCACGACGGTGGCTTTTACGCAGGTGACGAGAA
>JAZTWS010000237.1:0-2257 GCA_045636005.1 Eubacteriales bacterium
TTTTTCATTTGCCGCAAAAAGAGCCAAATTGCCAAGGCGAGTGTAAGGACGGCATATCCAAGCACCCACCAAAGATGCGGCAGTATATCGTCAAAATTTCCCGCAAGAGCGGCGCGTTCCATTTCCACAGCGTGAACGAACGGAAGCGCATAAGCGATCTTCTCAAAGGTTCCCCCGACAAGCTCAAGATCGAACCAAATCCCCGAAAGCCAAGCCGAGAGATTGGTGAGAAGTGCGCCGCAGATTCCACCTACTTGTTTGTCGTTAAACACGCTTCCGCAAAGAAGTCCAATCGCGATATACAAAAGCGCAACGGGAAGAATAAGAAGTATGGAAAGCAAAATATTTACACTGATTTTGAGTCCCAAGATCACCGCAAAAATATAACAAGCAATGCCTTCTGCGAGCGCTATGGGAAGCAAAGGAAGCGTATATCCAAGGATAAAATCCCCAGATGTCATCGGAGTTGTATAAAGACGAAGCATAAAACTGCTTTGTCTGTCCTTGGCAATAAGCGTGGCTGAAAAAAGCGTCATAAACGCAAGGCCAAACACCACGATGCCGGGTGACAGATGCCCGATCTCAAACATACTAACCGGAATATTCGCTTGAATGGCACTCAGCAAAAGTAAAAGCACGATGGGGAATCCAAAAAGGAAAGAAAGGTTTAAGGGATCGCGCACGATCTCCTTAAAATTTCGTTTAGCAAAGGTCATCATTCTCATTGCGCGCCCTCCTTAACGATACGAATAAAGGCTTGCTCAAAATGATCGGTTCCCGCCTTTTCCTTTATTTTATCGGCCGTGTCACACACGAGAAGCTTGCCGTCTCGCATGATCGCAATACGATCCGAGAGCGCCTCCGCCTCCTCCATATAGTGCGTGGTCAAAAGAATGGTGATCTTGCCTTTAAGCGCGCGAATCATATCCCAAAGATCGCTTCGCGCCAAAACGTCAAGACCGAGCGTAGGCTCGTCAAGGAAAAGAATCTTCGGCTCGCTGATCAAGGCCATAGCAATGCTAAGGCGCCTCTGCCACCCACCCGAAAGCTTTCCCGCTTTTCGTTTCATCACGTTTTCCAACCCGAGAAGCTCTTTCATTTCTTCAATCTTTGCCTCCCGCTCCTCCTTTGTAAAGCCGTGAATACCACACATAAACTCCAAATTTTCACGCACCGTAAGCCCGGAGGCCACGGCGGTTTCCTGTGGCGATACGGCAATCATGGATTTAACGTCGGAAGCTTCGCGACGGATGCTTTTCCCAAGTAAATAAGCGTCGCCATCCGTTGGCTCGGCAAGACAAGAAAGCATTTTGATCGTAGTGGTCTTTCCTGCGCCGTTTACGCCCAAAAGCGAGAGAAGCTCGCCTTGCTCCACGCAAAGCGATAAATGATCAACGGCAACTACGTCACGGTACCGTTTGGTAAGTCCTTCGATTTGAATGGCGTACATTCTTATTCCTCCTCCGACAAATGTCTTTCCCGTATGCCTTGGTATACGTCCGACAACATATTGCTGATAAGCTCCCAATCCAAAGTCAGAAAAGAGGTGGCAAGCATCGTGGCGATACCGTGAACGCACGCCCACATTTCCATGTGCATAAGCTCCGCTTTCTCCCGCGTGATATTATTGGCGATTTGGATCAGTTCAACCGAGTCCTCAAAATCCTCGGTCTTTACCAACTCTTTTCCTTTTCGGTCGCACATAAAGAGCAACTTAAAAAGCTCCTTTTCTTCCTTGGCAAAGCGAATATAAGCCATACCAAAAGCCTTGTATTTCGGATATTTTCCGCGCTCTACCTCGCTTTGTAAAAAGCCGAGATAGAGGTAGTGGGCGGCAACCTCTACGTCTTCCAGCAGCTCCTCCATCGTGGAAAAGTTGGAAAACACGGGTTGCGTGGAACAATTAAGTGCTGCGGCAATGCTTCTGGCGTTCACCGCTTCCGCCCCGTGCTTGCGAAGCAACGCGAGGGCGGTTTGTATAATGTCTTTTTTTGTAACCTTTACTCTGGGTGGCATAGGCGGCCTCCTTGAATATATCGTTTGTTATATATCGTATGATATTTTATCACAAAACAAAGAAAATGTCAAGAGCCAATTCAAAAATCAAAAAGAAAAGGCGGAGAAATCTTTCGAAATCTCCGCTTCAAAATTGCAGATATGGAACCTTGTGGATAACAGGCAAGGAACTGCTATCACTTCCCTCGCCCATCAAAACGTTTTTTGCAAAAAAGTAAACACCGCATCCCATCCCCATAAC
>JAZTWS010000238.1:0-7766 GCA_045636005.1 Eubacteriales bacterium
AAACTTTTGAAAAAGTTTGATCAAAACTTTTGCTGAATTGGTTTGCAGAAACTTCACGTCATTTTGAGCCGCGTACAGCACACGCGCAGAAAAGAGAGCAAGCTCTCTTTGTCTTGCGCGTGGCTCGCGGCGTAAATGTTCTTCTCGCTTTAGCGAGAAGAACCAAAATGACTCGGAAAACCCTTACAATATTACTTTTGCAGACTTTTTAGTGAATTTTTTCAGAAAAGTTTTTGAGGGTTCCAAGGGAACTTTTTTCAAAAAGTTCCCTTGGCGTTCTCCCTTACAAACATCCATTTATTTGCTTATTTCAAAATATCGCCAATAGCGATTTTTCTGCCGCGGATGAAGTCGGCGGCGGACATTTTGCCCTTACCTTCGGGGAGGACGGCGGTGAGAGCAAGCGTACCCTTGCCGCAGGCAACGGCGATCTCGCCGTCAAGCGAGAGAACCTTGCCGCATTCGGCGTGCGTTCCTTCTGTGGAGATCACGCGCGAGGCGGTGACCTTCAAGAGCTTGCCATCGGGCGTATGTGTGAAGGCAAGCGGAATGGGCGAAAGTCCGCGTATGAGGTTATGGAGCGCGGTCGCGTCCATCGCGAAGTCAAGAAGACAGTCTTCCTTTTCGATCTTGGCGGCGTAGGTGGCAAGCGCATCGTCCTGCTTTACGCGGACGGCGGTGTCGTTTTTGATGGCTTCTACCGTCTCGATGAGGGTCTTGGCGCCAAGCTCTGCGAGTGCGTCGTGTACCGTTTCAAAGTTATCTTCCTCACCGATCTTGTATTCGGCCTTAAGGAGCATATCACCCGTATCAAGACCGACGTCCATATACATCGTGGTAATACCCGTAACCTTTTCGCCCTCAATGATGGCTCTTTGCATGGGGGCCGCGCCGCGATAGGCGGGCAGGAGAGAGCCGTGGACGTTGATGCAGCCGTATTTCGCGAAATCCAGCACGTTCTTCGGCAGAATTTTGCCAAAGGCAACCACCACGATCATCTCGGGGGCAAGCTTTTCTAAAAGTGCCGCAAATTCCTCGTCCCTGAGGGTCTTGGGCTGATATACGGGAATATTCTTTTCGGTGGCAAAGACCTTAACGGGCGGGGGCGTCAGCACATAATTTCGCCCTTTTGGCTTGTCGGGCTGGGTGACAACGCCCACGATCTCCTCTCCCGCGTCACAGAGGGCGCGGAGCGAGGGAACGGCGAAATCCGGCGTACCCATAAACAACATCTTCATAGAGACACCTCTTTATTTCTTTTTCTTGACCGGTACCGCGCGATCGATCATCAGCTTGCCGTCCAGGTGGTCAAGCTCATGGCAGAAGGCGCGCGCGAGAAGTCCCTCACCCGTATAGTCCACGACCTCGCCGTTGCGGTCAAACGCACGGACGGTGACGTACATCGGGCGCTTGGTGGTCACCTGCTCACCCGGGATCGAGAGACAGCCCTCGACCTCGTACTGCTCGCCCGAGAAGGCGATGATGTGAGGGTTGATCAGCTCATAGACCTTGTCGTCAAGCTCAACAACGGCGATGCGGCGCAAAATACCGACCTGAGGGGCGGCAAGACCGCAGCCGTCGGCGGCGCGCATGGTTTCGACCATATCGTCAAGCAGGGTGAGAATGCGAGGTGTGATCTCCTCGACCTCGCGGCATTTTTTGCGAAGAACCTCGTCTCCGTATTTTACAATGTTCAGCTTAGCCATAACAGTATCCTTTCGGAAATCAAAGATTGGTGGGATTTAAGTCCACGGTAAGCGTGGTCTTTCCGCCCGCGTACTTGGTGAACTCGCCAAGGAGCGAGGCAAAAAACGCACGGCTTTTTGCATTTAAGCGGCACTTGACCACAAGGCGCATACGGTATTTGCCGTCCACCTTGTATACGGGTGCCTCAAAGGGGCCGAAGACCACGAGCGGCATATCGGGGTATTCCTTCATGGCGCGCGCGCGGAAGTCCTCGTGGAAGCGTTTGCAGGCGAGCATCAGCTCGTTTTCGTCCTGCGAGATGACGTTGAAAAGCGCGATGTCACAGAAGGGCGGGAAGGTGAGCGCGCGGCGCAAGCGTATCTCGCGCTCGTAAAAGCCCTCGTAATCCTGTGCGCAGGCGAGGCGAATGACCTCGTTGTCGGGGTTGCTGGTCTGAATGACCGCCTTGCCCGCCTTGTCGGCGCGTCCCGCGCGCCCGATGACCTGCGTCAAGAGCGAGAAGGTGCGCTCGGCGGCGCGGTAATCGTCAAGATAGAGCGACGCGTCGGCCAAAAGCACGCCCACAAGCGTCACGTCCGGAAAGTCGTGTCCCTTGGTCACCATCTGGGTGCCGAGCAGAACGTCGGCTTCGTGGCGGCGGAAGGTGCCGAGAATGTCCTCGTAGGAGCTTCGTGTGGCCGTGGTATCGGTATCCATGCGAAGAATCTTCGCGTCGGGAAGAAGTGAGGAAAGATCGTGCTCAACGCGTTGTGTGCCGTAGCCGACGAACGAAAGATGCTCGCCCCCACATTCGGGGCAGGTTTTCGGCGTGGGCATACGCATACCGCACATATGGCAGACAAGCGTTCCCTCGTCATAGCTGCCGCGCTTGGTGTGATAGGTCAGCGAAACGCTGCAACGCTCGCAAAGAAGCGGTTTGCCGCAGCTGCGGCAGGTGACGAAGCTATTATAGCCCCGACGGTTGAGGAAAAGGATCGCTTGCTCCTTCTTTTTTTGCGTTCCCACAAGCAGCGCGGCAAGATTTTTGCCGAGCGGTGCCATGTTGCCCGTGCGGATCTCGGTGCGCATATCGTCGATCTCGACCTCGGGGAGCCTTGCGTTTCCGTAGCGCTTTTCGAGCTTGACGAGCGTATACACGCCATCCTTGGCCTTTTTATAGCTTTCGATACTCGGCGTGGCCGAGGCAAGAAGCATCAGAGAACCCGTTTTGGCGCATCGGTAGCGCGCAATATCGCGCGCGTGGTATTTGGGGCTCATGTCGGATTTATAGGTATGCTCCTGCTCCTCGTCCATAATGATAAGTCCGAGGTTTTTCACGGGGGCAAATATCGCAGAGCGCGTGCCGACCACGACGTCGGCTTGCCCTTCCTTGATGAGCGTATAAGCATCCACGCGCTCACCGCCCGAAAGACCCGAATGCAGTACCGCCACGCGCTTTCCGTAGCGCGAGCAGAAGATCGAGAGAGTCTGCGGCGTGAGTGCGATCTCGGGCAGAAGCACGATAGCACCTCGCCCCGCCGCAAGCACGTGGTCAATGAGCGTAAGCATGACGCTGGTCTTTCCGCTTCCCGTCACGCCGTAAAGAAGGGCGCCGTTCGGCTTGCCCGAGTCAAAAAGCCCCGCAAGCGTACGGAACGCCTTTTGTTGCTCCTCGTTAAGAAGGATCTCTCGCTTTTCTTGCGCTTCGGTAGCCGCTACGGTGCGGTAGACTGTTTCGGAACGGCAGGTGACAAGGCCTTTATCCAGCAGGCTTTTTAGCTGTGTTTTGGTAGCCTTGCTTGCCCCCAGAAGCTCCTCCTCGCTCATGTCACCGTTTTCCAAGAGCGTTTGGGCGAGCGTCCAGCATTTCGGAGAACGTGGCGTACCGTTTTTGGTAAGCAACGCCTTTTTCAGCTCCTCCTCGCTTGCTATGAGTGAATAGCTTCGCTTTTGGAGGCCCGCTTCGGAGCTTTTCAGCTCGGTCTCGCGGCTAAGGTACCCAAGCTCACAGAGCTTTCGGACATGCTCGACCGACGAGGCGCGGAAGCGCGATTTGAGTGCCGCCGCCGAGGTCCTGCCGTGTTCTTTGATGTGTTGATAGATAAAAAGAGCCTGCATATCAAGCCCTTTTGGGTTTTGCGGGAGATTTTTTTCGGTGACCGAGTAGTATTCCTCGAAGCGCGAAAGTGATGCGAGCGGAAGCATGGCGTGGATCGCGTCGCCGTAGGTGCAGAGCGTCATTTCCTTCATAAAGGAAACAAGTCCGAGCATCTCCTCCGAGAGCCGCATGCTTTCGGGGCAGAGCGAGAGAACGGGCTTCAGTTCCGTATATTCGCTTTTTTCCTTTACGTCGGCCACGAGTGCCAGATGGCGCTTATTGCCCGCGCCGAAGGGAACCGTAACAAAGGAACCGCGCACAACGCTCTGCCGAATATCGGGCGGCAGATAATAATCGTATGCGCGGTCGATGCAGTAAGGTATGTCAAGAACGTATACCAGTGCATATTCCTTTGACATGAAGCGTTACCTCAAATTACTCGGCGTCCTCGACGACTTCTTCGGTCGCCTCGTCCTCGATCACGGAAGGCGTGTCGTCGGTCTCGGGCTCCTCGGGCATGGTCTCTACGATGGTGTACTGTCCGTTGTAAATGCGCTCGATCGCGATCTTAACGGCCTTTTCGTCCTTAAGCTGTGCGTCGATCATGGTGCTTACGGGCTTGTCGGTCTCCTTATTGCCCGTCTGGGTCTTTTCAGCCGCTTCGCGCTGGCTGACGTATTCGTCGGTTACCTGACGCGCGCACTTGGCGGCGGCAATGGCAAGCTGATAGCGATTGAATTTGTCCTGCGAGAGTTCACTGAATGTGGGATGAAGCATAATATTCTCCTATCTGAATTTTGTTTTATTTTTCAAAGTAATGGGTTGCGGTGTTGGGGTTGCGCTTGGCCGAAAGCTTCTCGGCGCGGACGATGGCAAGAATGTCGCCTGCCGCGCGGTCGGCACCGCCGTCGTAGTTATAGACGACGTAATCGTACTCCAAGAAGTGCGGCACCTCGGACTTGGTCTGCTCGAGGCGCTTCCTTATGGTCTCCTCGTCCTCGGTGGCGCGGCCGCGCAGGCGCGCCTCTTGGATGGCGAAGTTGGGGGGCAGGAGCATGATCAGCACCGCGTCGGGATACTTTTCCTTGACCTGCTTGGCGCCGTTGACGTCGATCTCAAGAATGATATTCTTGCCCTCGGCAAGCACTCGCTCTACCGCCTCACGAGGCGTGCCGTAGTAATTGCCGCAGTAAAAATTATATTCCAGCATATCGCCGTTTTCGATGCGCTTTTCAAACTCCTCGCGCGTGATGTAGAAATAGTTGATGCCGTCGCGCTCGCCCGGACGCGGATCTCGCGTGGTGGCCGAGACCGAAAAGCGAAAATCGTCGGTAGCCAAAAGATGTGAGTTTACCGTGCCCTTGCCGCTTCCCGCGGGGCCGGACACTACGATCAAAAGTCCTTTTTTCATACGGTTATTCCTTTTCCAATTCCTCGTCATAATCGGGCGTCTCGCGGTTCTCAAGCCGTCCGGCAAGCGTTTCGGTCTGAATGGCCGAGAGAATGACGTGCTCGGAGTCGGTGATGATGACCGAGCGCGTTCTGCGGCCGCAGGTGACGTCGATTGCACGCCCGTCGTCCTTTGCGTTCTGTACCAAACGCTTGATGGGAGCCGCCTCAGGCGAGGCAAGCGCCACGATACGCTCCACGGCAACCATGTTGCCAAAGCCAACGTTGATAAATTTCATCGGTTTATCCTGCTTTACTCAATATTTTGAATCTGCTCGCGGATCTTTTCAAGCTCGGTCTTCACATCCACCACGAGATGCGCAATGTCGGAATCCGAGCATTTGGAGCCGACGGTGTTGATCTCACGGTTCATTTCCTGGATCAGAAAATCGAGTTTGCGGCCCGTGGGCTCATTCATAGCGAGAATATCGTCAAAGGCCTTGAAATGCGAACGGAGGCGCACCAATTCTTCGTCGATGGCGACGCGATCGGCAAAAATGGCGCACTCGGTAAGGATACGGTTTTCGTCGGCCGTCACCTTATTGTCGGCAAGCACTTGCTCAAGACGCTCGCGCAGACGGGTGTGGTAACTATGGATGCTCTGCTCGGAAAGGGCCTCGATCTTCTCAGTGATCGCACGGATGCCCGCCACCTTTTCGCGCAGGTCCTTCTCAATGTTGGCTCCCTCAGCGGCACGACCGCCAAGGAAGGCGTCCACAGCCTCGGAAAGCACGCTCTCAATGTCCCGCCAATCCGACTCGGCGTCGGCCTCGGGCTTATGGACGCTGAAGATCTCTTGATTTCGCGCCACGGTCATCACGCTGATGTCATCGGCAAGCGAGAATTCGTCGCGCAGACGGCGCAAAGCGTCGATATATCCCTTCGCGTACGCCGAATCGAGCGCGATCTCAACGCCAACCGTTTCCAGCACCTCAACGCTGATCGAGACGTCGACCTTGCCGCGCGAGATGCCGCGCGATTGCAGATAGGGCTTTACCTTTTCTTCCAGAAACGAATAGGCGCGGGGAAGGCGCACGTTGCAGTCGAAGAAGCGATTGTTGACGCTTCGGATCTCGACCGTGATATCCTTGCCGCCCTCGTTTCGCTTGGCGCGACCGAAGGCAGTCATACTCTTTAACATAATAGACAGACCTCTCTTTATATATAAAAATATATATAATTATTTTAAACCATTTTTCCCGTTTTGTCAACCGCGCGCGCCCTCTTTTTTAGCAAAAAGGGGAATTTTTTTCAAAAAATATAAAAAAACCAAAAAATGTTTGAAAATCCTCTTGCAAAAATTCGAAAAATGAGATATAATAATTTGAAAAAATATTTTGAAATGCTATTTATGGAGGATTTATAACATGGTAGTAGCAGGCGATTTCAGAAACGGTATTACGTTTGATGACGGACAGGGCAACGTCCTTCAGGTTATCGAATTCCAGCACGTTAAGCCCGGTAAGGGTGCGGCTTTCGTTCGCACGAAGCTTAAGAACGTGATCTCGGGTGCCGTGATCGAAAAGACGTTCAACCCCACCGACAAGTTTGAGAATGCCTATATCGAGAGACGCGATATGCAGTATTCTTACGACGACGGTGACCTTTATCATTTCATGGATACCGAGACCTGGGAGGAGACTCTCATCGCTCATGACAAGGTGGACGACAACTTCCGCTTCGTAAAGGAAGAGATGATGTGCAAGATCGTTTCCTACAAGGGCAACGTATTTGGCGTGGAGCCTCCCACATTCGTGGAGCTTGCCGTAACGGCAACCGACCCCGGCTTTGCAGGTAACACCGCAACCAACACCCTCAAGCCCGCAACGCTTGAGACGGGTGCCGAGATCAAGGTTCCGCTCTTCATCAACGAGGGCGACATTCTCAAGATCGACACCAGAACCGGCGAGTATCTCTCGCGCGCATAATTTAATTTCGAAATTTTGAAATGTCGCTTCGGCGGCAGAAAGGAGTTCCATATGAAGCTTACAGAAAAGGCTGCTTATCTTAAGGGTCTTGCCGATGGCGTGGCTTACGATAAGACCACGGCCGAGGGCAAGCTGATCGCTGCTCTTATCGACATGGTCGATGAGATGGCAAAGCAAATCGAAATTCTTGACGAGACGGTGGACGAGCTGAACGATTACATCGAGGAGATCGATGAGGATCTTGGCGACGTCGAGGAATGTCTCTGCGAGGAGGACGACGATTACGATTGCGATTGCTGCGATTGCGACTGCGACGACTGTGATTGCGATTGCGACGATTGCGACTGCGATTGTGACTGTGATGACGGTGAGTTTTTTGAGATCCAGTGCCCCTCTTGCGGTGAGATCATCTGCTTTGATGAGAGCATCGACCCCGAGGAGCTGGTTTGCCCCGCTTGTCACGAAAAAATGGCTTGCATCGTAGACGAAGAGGACTACGAGGAGCTTGCTAAGGAAGATAAGTAATTTCTTCACAAATAAAAAACGGCCGAGTCAATCCGACTCGGCCGTTTTTGTTACTTCAAATTTTGATTTATCGGTGTGTT
>JAZTWS010000239.1:0-2399 GCA_045636005.1 Eubacteriales bacterium
ACAAATACGAGGCACATCACAAGCTCACCATCAGCGACGAAGCGATAAAAGCCGCCGTGGAGCTTTCGCGCCGCTATATTGCCGACCGCTATCTTCCCGACAAGGCCATCGATCTTTTGGACGAGGCCGCGTCGCGTCTGCGCATCTCGGCGCACACCTCGCCCCCCGATCTCAAACAGATCGAGGAGCGCATCGCCAAGCTGGCACACGAAAAGGAGGAGGCCATCAACGCGCAAGACTTTGAGGGTGCTGCCCGTATCCGCGACGAAGAAAAGGCCTTGCAGGCCGAATACGAGAGTGCCAGAACCGCTTGGGAGAAAAACCGTTCCGACACTGCACTTTCGGTAAACGAAAACGACATTGCCGACGTTGTTACGCAATGGACGGGCATCCCCGTCAGCCGTCTGCTTGAGGACGAGGGCGAAAAGCTTTTGCATCTGGAGGACGAGCTTCACAAGCGCATCGTAGGACAGAACGACGCCGTGGTTGCGGTCTCGCGCGCGATCCGTCGCGGCCGCATGGGGCTCAAGGATCCCAAGCGTCCCATTGGCTCCTTCATCTTCCTCGGCCCCACGGGTGTGGGAAAGACCGAGCTGACGAAGGCGCTCGCCGCCATTCTGTTCGGTGACGAGAACGCCATGATACGCCTCGATATGTCGGAATATATGGAGAAGCACAGCGTTTCCAAGCTCATCGGCTCGCCTCCCGGTTACGTCGGCTTTGAGGAGGGCGGTCAGCTCACCGAGAAGATACGCCGTCACCCCTATTCTGTCGTCCTCTTTGACGAGATCGAAAAGGCGCACCCCGACGTATTCAACATCATGCTTCAGGTGCTTGAGGATGGCATTTTGACCGACTCGCAAGGCCGCCGCGTAGATTTCAAGAACACCGTCATCATCATGACCTCAAACGTCGGTGCCGTGGCCACGGGAAGCGGCCGCGCCCTCGGCTTCGGCGCAGGCGACGCCTCCGCAGACGAGAGAAAGCAGACCGAAACACGCGTGATGGCGGCGCTGAAGCAGACCTTCCGTCCCGAATTTCTCAACCGTATCGACGACATTATCCTCTTTAACAAGCTGACAAGCGAAGAAATTGCAGAAATTGCAAAGATCCTGCTGGGCGGCGTCCGTGGACGCATTTTGGAGCTTGGAATCGACGTAACCTTTGACGAAAGCGTCACTGCGCTTGTGGCCAAGGAGGGCTTTGACGAGCTTTACGGCGCACGCCCGCTCCGCCGCGCCATCGTCCGCATGGTCGAGGATAGCCTCTCCACCGAAATGCTGGAGGGCAAAATAAAAAGCGGTGATAGCATCCAAGCGATCGCCGAGGAGAACAAAATTAAGTTTATCAAGGAATAAAAAATCCGCTCACCGAAATCGGTGAGCGGATGATTTTTTGTTACATGTATTTCTTCATGGTCTCGGTTGCTTCTTCCACAGGAAGCGAGGAGGTGATAAGCACCTTCACGCCAAGACTGTCGGAAAGCTTGGCAACCTTATCGAGTATAGCGTCAAACTCAGCAATGTCATTACCGCAGATCTTGAGAGCCGAGTCAACGAAAAGCTCGGTCACGTCATGGTTGCTTGCCATGATACCTGCAATAAAGCCCCAAAGCGAATGTGCATCGTCTATGAAATATTCATCGGCATTAACAAGTCTTGCCTGATATTTTACATCGAAGCGGAGCTTTGTGCCCTTTTCAATACAAACCACGTCACCGTGCGAGGCATCGACCGCCTCATTTACCATGCTTATGAGGGTCTTTGTCTTTCCGGTTCCTTTGACACCAATAATCAATTTCAACATTTTTGGGTACCTCCGTCTTATATTTTTACGATAGGAAAGATTCTCCACTCCTATTATACAACAAGTCTTTGAAAAAATCAAGAGACTTTTTCAAAAAAATATAAAAATCAGTGAATTCTCTTTTCCAGCTCTGCCTTCTGTGCCTCGTAGCCGGGCTTTCCGAGCAGGGCGAACATATTTTTCTTATAGGCCTCCACACCGGGCTGGTCAAAGGGGTTGACACCGAGGAGGTAACCCGAAATTGCGCAAGCAAGCTCGAAGAAATAAATCAGGTAACCAACCGAATGCTCCTTCTTATCCTTCAAATTCAGCACCACGTTCGGCACGCCGCCGTCCACGTGCGCGAGAAGCGTTCCCTGCATCGCGGTCTTGTTGACCTCGTCCATATCCTTGCCTGCAAGGAAATTGAGGCCGTCAATATTTGCCTCGTCGTAAGGAATCGCAAAGCTCGAATTGACCGTCTCGATATTCAGCACCGTCTCAAAGAGATTTCTTACGCCGTCCTGAATATACTGACCGAGCGAATGCAGGTCGGTGGAGAAAATAACCGACGACGGATAAATGCCGCGGCCGTCCTTGCCCTCGCTCTCACC
>JAZTWS010000240.1:0-2048 GCA_045636005.1 Eubacteriales bacterium
GCCGTTTTCCAGAGCGGTCACGCCCTCGATGGTGCTTCCTGCGGGGCTGCAGACCTCGTCCTTGAGCTGTCCCGGATGCTTGCCGCTTTCGGTGATCAGTGCCGCCGTACCCTTTGCGGTCTCGATGGCGTAAAGGAGCGCCTTGTCGCGTGGAAGACCGCACCGCACGCCGCCGTCGGCAAGTGCCTCGATGAAGAGGCAGATGAAGGCGGGGCCGCAGCCCGAAAGGGCGCTGGCCGCGTCGATGAGATGCTCGGGGATGGCGTCAAGTCTGCCGGCGAAGCGGAGTGCGGCGCTGAGAAGCTTCTTGTCCTCCTCGCTCGCAAGTCCGTTGTCGCACCAAAGGATCATACCCTCGCCGATCGCGACGGGGGTGTTGGGCATAATGCGAATGACGGGAGCATCTGCTCCGAAAAGCTTTCCGAGTTTTTCAAGCGAAACGCCTGCCGCCATACTGACGAGGCAAACGGGCTTTTGCCGTGTGGCAAGGTCACCTCTAAGCTCGTCCGCAAGGGCGGGGAGCATTTGGGGCTTTACGCCGAGGAAGATCATGTCGCACGCGGCGACGATGGCCGCGTTATCCGTAGCACACGCGTTTTCAAGCTTATTGGCGAGCGCTTCTGCTTTTTCCTTGAAGAAATCCGAAAGATAGATCTCATGTCCGCTTTTGCTGACGGCGCGAGCGAGCGCACCGCCCATATTTCCCGTTCCGATAAATCCGATCTTGCTCATCTTTTTTCCCTTTCAGCGTATTTGTCCGTTTCCGGTAATGATATATTTATATGTGGTAAGCTCCTCAAGTCCCATGGGGCCTCTTGCGTGGAGCTTTTGCGTGGAAATACCCATTTCGCAGCCGAAGCCGAACTCGCCGCCGTCGGTAAAGCGCGTGGAGGCGTTGACGTAGACGGCCGCACTGTCCACCGTGCGCACAAAATAGTCGATGGCCCCCTCGTCCTCGGCAAGAACGGCCTCACTGTGACCTGTGGAGTGCTTGGCGATGTGTGCCGCGGCGGCCTCAACGCTATCGACTACGCCCACGGCCAAAATATAGTCGAGAAATTCGGTGTCAAAGTCGTTTTTGCCCGCCTTGGTGCCGCCGATGACGGCGTAAGCACGTTCGTCGGTGCGAAGCTCGACGGTTGGCTTGTTTTCGGCCGCACGCGAGGTGACGAGGCGGTCGTAAAGGCGCGGCAGGAATTCTTCCGCAATGTCCTTGTGGCAAAGCAAGACCTCCTCGGCGTTGCAGACCGAGGGGCGCGAGGTCTTGGCGTTCTCAATGACGTCAAGCGCCATGTTGAGATCGGCACTCTTATCCACATAAATGTGGCAGATGCCCGTTCCCGTTTGGATGCAGGGGACGGTGGCGTTTTCGACCACACTTTTGATGAGTCCCGCACCGCCTCTTGGGATCAAGAGGTCGACATAGCCCTCGGCCTTCATCAGCTCCACGGCACTGTCGCGCGAGGTGTCCTCCACCAGATTGATGGCGTTGGCGGGAAGACCTGCGATCTCAAGGCCGCGGCGCAGAGCCGTGACGATGGCCATCGAGGAGCGGAAGGCCTCCTTGCCGCCGCGCAGGACGCAAGCGCTTCCTGCCTTGAGGGCAAGCGCCGCCGCGTCGGAGGTGACGTTCGGGCGGCTCTCGTAAATGATGGCGATGACGCCCATGCTGACCGATACCTTTTTTACGGTAAGTCCGTTCGGACGCTTGTTTTCAAACAGTACCCGACCGAGCGGGGAGGGGAGCGACACCACGCCGCGAATGCCCTCGGCCATGTCGGCAATTCTCTCCTTGGTCAAACGGAGGCGATCCAGCATAACGGGCGAGATCTTGCCCTCGGCTGCCTTTAGATCCTCGGCGTTTGCCGCCAAGATCTCGGGCGTGCTTCGCTCAAGCTCGATGGCGGCTACGGTGAGCGCACTGTCAAGCATGGCGGGCGATGCCGCCGCAATGGCGGGAAGTGCCGCCTTCGCATCTGCCAAAATGGAGGCAGTCGTTCTTATCGTGTTTCCTTTTGTGTTTGCCATATATCAAGTCGGATCGTAGC
>JAZTWS010000241.1:0-9996 GCA_045636005.1 Eubacteriales bacterium
CTTTTTTGCTATCCCTTCCGATTTTGTATTTTTCGCTCATTTGGCGGAGTGGGCATATTTGGTTTATCGTCGGTTGCGGGATTGTTGATTAGCTTGCCGCTCTCGCTAAAGCGCGAGCCGTGGCAGGAGCAATCCCACGTATGCTCGGCGCGGTTGTATTTGAGGGCGCAACCGAGATGAGGGCATCGTGGCGTGGTGGGGGTGAGCAGGCCGAGGACGGACTCCAAGGCATTGATAGCAAGCTGGGGGCGGAGCATGGTTCGAGCGGGAGAAAAAAGATCGGCGTAGCGGTTCGGTTTACCTTTTACGAGATCACAAAGAAGGTTGGCGGCCACCATGGCGTTCGTCATGCCCCATTTGTTAAATCCCGTCGCCACAAACACGTCGGGCGTAGTTTTGGCGTATCTTCCAATATAGGGAACTTGGTCGAGCGTCATGCAGTCCTGCGTTGCCCATCTGCCCACAATCTCGGCGTTTTTATAGTACTTTCTCGTGAATGCTTCAAGCTCCTGCCAACAACCGCCCGTCTTGCCCGTGCGGTGTCCGCCGCCGCCAAGGAGCAAGAGGTCTCCGTAGCTTCGGAAAGAAAGTCCCGTATTCGCTTCGTCGACGTACATTCCGTCAACGGTTTGCGCGCCACGGAGTGCGAGGACGTAGGAGCGGTGCTGATAGAGCTTGGCAAAATAAGCCCCGTGTTTATTGAGGATCGGAAAATGCGTTGCCACGATCAGTTTGCGAAAGGTGATCGAGCCGTGGTTGGTAATGGCTTTGTTAGGCATCAGCTCTACCACCTTGGTGTGTTCGTGGATCGGCAGGTCGCGGGCTACGGTGTATAAAAATTTCAAGGGGTGAAACTGCGCCTGATCTTTCACGCGCAAAGCGCCCGCAACCGAGAAGGGAAGCTCGCGCGCGTCCGAAAACTCGGCTTTGACGCCAAGGCGGTTTAAGGCCAACACTTCCTTTTGGATCTTATCGCGATCGTGGAGCGAGTAGACGTAGGAATCTTTTCTTTCATAGTCACAGTCGATGCTTTGGCAAAGGGCGGCGTATTCCTTGCCCGCATGGAGCTGCGCCGAAAGATAGAACCGTGCCTTTTCCTCCCCAAAGCGCGTTATCAATTTGTCGTAGAGTAAGCCGTGACTGAGCGTGATCTTCGCCGTGGTGTTTTTCGTGATACCGCTCAAGATTTCGGCGGCTTCTGCGAGCAGGCAATCCACACCCGCCTTTTGTAATTGATAGGCACACAAAATGCCTGCGATACCGCCGCCTACGATCAGCACGTCGGTGCTTTTGTTGCCCTCGAGAGCATCAAACCGCACGCGCGGCGCGTTCTTTTCCCAAACCGATTCCATAAACATTCCTCCGAGACGTAATAGGAATAGTTTTTGTATTTCCAAAGGAAATATACGAATGGAAAGAACGCGTTTCAATATCGAAAAAGGACGCCCGCACGGGCGTCCTTGAGTATTTATCAGCGGCGGTCTCTGCGTCCGAAAATCGAAAGAACGTAGAGAAGGAAGCGGAGGAAATAGACGAGGGAGGTCAAAAGCGAGGCAAGATATGTCATGGCCGCGGCCGAGAGGACCTCGCTCGCGCCGTCTATTTCGTCATGGGTTAAGATGCCCTCTTCCAAGAGCATTTGCTTGGCTCGGCGGCTGGCATTCAGCTCCACGGGAAGTGTGACCAGCGCAAAGAGCAGGGCGCCACCGTAGAGAACCACGCCGACCATGGCGATATAAAAGCCGGTGTTTTCATTGGCGGTAGTTGCAAAAATGTCAAGCAAAAGGCCGATAAGCACCAACGGCATGGATAGGTGCATGCCGAAATTTACGACGGGAACGAGTGACGTTCGTATCTGATAAAAAACATACCCCTTTTTCTTTTGCATCACATGGCCCATTTCGTGCGCTGCCACGGCAACGGCGGCAACCGAGCGGCTGTTATAGGTGCTGTCCGAAAGATTTACGATCTTTTTGGTGGGGTGATAATGGTCGGAAAGGGAGCCGTTTACGTGGCCGATCGAGATATCGCGGATGCCGTTGGCTTGCATCAGGCGCACCGCGGTATCGTAACCCGTAAGGCCCGAGCGGCAGGGACGGCGATCGTTCTTTTCAAAGGCACGTTTGACCTTGGACGAAGCGATTCCCGAAAAAATGGCGCACAAAAGAATGGCACCGAGAAACCATAAATAGTCCTGTAAGTACATTGTATCGTCTCCTTTTTGTTTTATGTGTATAGTTTGCTCTTGTTTTTTGAATCAAATACCAAAACTTCCGTATTCCTTATTTTAATACAATTTGACAAAAAAGGCAATACGTTTTTCAAATTCAAGCATAAAATAGCGGCAGTTCAACTTGGTAACCGCCGCTATTTTTTATTATTTATGAAAAGACGAGAAATCCAAGATCCTCCATGGTAATGCCAAGACCGATCGCCTGCAGGAAGACCTCAAGCCACTCCACATTGCCTGAAATTCTGACGCGATAGATGAGGTCGACGCTGTTCTTAAGGTCTTCATCTCCCAAGTAACGCGAGGGTTCAAGCTTGGTGTCGATTTCGTAGGTCGAGGCATCCAATTTTCCGGAGGCCTTGTAGGTTGCCGATCCTCCGCTTTTCAGCGTATACGTCAAGGAGCAGCCTACGTTTTTCACATCCTTCTCAAAGGTTATGGAGGCTTCGATAGAGGTTCGGGTGCCATCGTCGGTGTAGGTAACCGTGAAGGTATCGTCATCGATATTATAGGAAATGCCGTACACCGATCCGTCCGCCGACTCATTGTTGAAGATATATTCGGTGCGGGTTTCTTTGGTGGCATTGTCGCGGATCCAATCGGCAAGAAGCTCGTAAGGATCGTTGAGCTTGCGGTTGAGCTCGGCAATCGTTATGGGCTTGATCTCGTTCAGCTTATCCAGCTCTGCGGCGAAGACGGCGAAATTGAGCTTGATCGAGCCCGACATTCTCCACGCGTTGATCGCAATAACCTCGCCGTATACGTTAAGGAGCGGGCCGCCCGAATTGCCGTTGGTAATGGGGGCGTCATGCTGAATGTGAATAAAGCCGTCTGCCTCGACGTTGGCATTGGTAACCGTGCCGCTGAGGCAGGTGTAGGAGAGCGATTTGTCAACCTCCAAGGTTACGCCCACGGCGTATACCGTTTCATTGGCTTTTACCGCTTTTTTGCAGATGGGGGCAACGGGAAGATTCGTGGCGTCGATCTTCACGATAGCAAGGTCCATCGTGGCGTTGTAGGCAAGCACCGACTCGATCTCGTACTTTTTGCCGTTTAAGGTGATCGTGGCCGAGTTTGCATCCTCTAAAATATGATAGTTGGTAACGATCTTTCCGTCTGCGGTGTATACAAATCCCGCGCCGTAATAGGCCTCACGTCCTTTTTTGTCATAGGTCGTGATCTGTCCGACGTATGTAACGGCTTCTTTGTATATTTCATTGCGCGTGTAAGTCGGCAGGGAATAGGGCTCGGTATAAGAGTGGTTGCACGCAGCGTAGGTGCAGGAATATTTTACGACGCCTGGGGTGGTGCAATCGGCTTTCGTTACGATCTTGCCGTCGTCGTATTTATGATCCACCTTGGGAATATCCAAATATTCCGCCGTGGCGCAAGAACGGCAGATACGCGCCTTTACGCCTACAGATACGCAGGTAGGCTGAACGGAGACTTCCCACGTGGAGAATTCGTGCGTGTGTACGGTTTCACTTTCGGTCTCGCTTTCGGATTCACTTTCACTCTCGGATTCGCTTTCGGTTTCCTCCGGGGTACTTTCGGGCTCGGTCGTTTCCTTGGTGCCAAACAGGCTATCCTCCAAACGCGTGAAAATGTTATCGCAGGAAGACAAAACGGTCGTAGCAGATAAAAGGACAAAAAGCAAACAGAGAACGGATAAAATTCGTTTCATAATATCACCCCTCAAGCGTAATTTATAACAGTATTCTTATCATATCATATTTTCAAAAAAAAATCAAGATTTTATGACAAAAAAACCCCGCTTGTAACGGGGTTTTTGTATTGTTTTCAGTCGAATGCAAGACCAAAGTAGGAAGGAGGCGCGGCATCTTGGGATAGAGGGAGCCACATGGCAAAGCGCTTCCGGTTGCTTGGCACACGAAACCGCCCTTCGCGGCATTCGAGCGTACGCAGGATGCGCGGGGCCAAGGCGGGATCGCCCAAAAGCTCGATGCCAAAAAGACAGTTGCCCTCGCGCCTTGCCGCAAGCAAAAGATCTTCGGCTTCGTATAGCTCGGCCTGTGCCTGTAAAAAATGCAGATTTTCCTTTTCCTGTATGACGCTACCTGTAGGCAGAAGCATTCTTCTGCGCAGCGCGTATTCATCGATGCCGATGCGCCCCAAGGGGATGCCCTCGGTCGAAGCGATTGCAGAGAATTCGTTAACGCCTCCGAACGCTTGGTATCCAAGCTTTCCGTAAAACGCGAAAAGTGCTTCGGTGCTTGGTACCAAAAGAACGCGCGTATAGCCGTGCGAGCGAAGATGCTCATGCGTGTCTTTCATAAGTGCCGCGCAAAGTCCTTGTCCGCGATGGGCCTTGGCCGTGGCAACGGCGTAGAGATAGGCCGCCTTTTCGCCGTGGCAGGTGCAGTCAAACCAATAGAGTGCGGCAATTGTTTGCCCGTCAAGCATCACACACCGACAACGGTTGGGCGAGAAAGCGGTTTTTTCAAAGAGATCCAAAAATTCCTCACTGTCCCCAAAGGCCTCGCGCCAAAGCGCGCGGAGGGCGGGGCGTTGCTCTTTGTTCGGATTGTCAATCCTCATGGTCTTCCTCCATCAAGGTGGCCGAGCATTTTTGAATACGATGGTGAGGATAGTAGCTGAGCTTTGCCTTGCGAAGTCCCTCGATTCCCATATCCTCCTCGCGATCAAGGTAATGCACCTCGGGATATTTTTCGCGTATATGGCGTGCAAGATGGCAATTGATGGCGGCGTAAGCTCCTTGGACGTTCGCACGCGCTTTTTCAAAATGGACATCGAAAGTGTCTCGCGAGAGACGGCTTGCAAGGGTGAACGCGAGAACTTCCTCGCCGTCAAGCAACACGAGGCCTTCCATTTCTAACGCGCGGTAATCGCGGAGTGCCTTTTGCAAGGCATCCCTTTCAAAGTGAAAGTCGCCGTCCGGATCTTCTGCCAAACGCGTTGTATACCAATCCTCCGCCATCTGCTTGACGCGGGAGAGATTGTTCTCGACAAGCGGTTCCACGCGATAATGGGGAAACGCCTCGGCAAAGCGGTTGAGGTGATTGCGCTTGGCGTGATATTTTTTGCCCTTGAGATCGGCAAGGTCGTTAATGTCATACACATAGTCCGAGGAGCCTTCGTTGCACTGAAAGCGGAAGCGGCCGGGGAAAAGCGTCTCCAGCTCGTTCATTGCAGCATCGCTAAGCCCCGTGATGCGAAGGCGGCTCCCACGCTCGCGGGCATCGGCAAGAATGGCCTCGATTGCCGCCTTTTTGTCGCCGTTTCCCACGGGATAGGGGTAGATCCGAACGCGTCCGAATTGCGAAAAAATAAGGATCTGCCCGTGAAGATGGGCAAAATTCTGCTTTCCCCACAGATAGAGATTTGCAAAAGAAAATTCACAACCGCGCTTATCGCTCTCGGATAAATAGGTTTCATATAACTCCTTGTCCGAGAGCGCGACGGGTTTGAAATCGATTTTGGCCACAGTTTCGGTTTTTACCATAAGTTCCTCATTAAAAATACAGAATATTATATGTTATATTTTAGCACACGGTGCGTTTTCTTTCAATAGGTTGTGCAATATTTGATGCAAAATTCCGAAAAAAGCTCCGCTTCGTAAGAAGCGGAGCCTTGGAGATTAACCGAAGAGATCTTCCAATCCTTCCTCAATTTCTTTTCCGAGTTTGTTCAGACCATTATAGCAATCCTTACAGATTTTTACTTCTTGTCCAAAAATCTCGGTCTTTTTTGTCGACAGAGCGAAGACCTCGTCATCGCAAAGCGGGCAGGTCACCTTTCCGCACGAGGATAAAGTGAGTGCGGCAGTCGAGAGAATAAGAAGTGCAAGAATCAAAGACAAAATTTTTTTCATGTTCCATTCCTCCAAAGTTTAAAATGGAATATTTTCCATATCAACATGGAAAATATTTCTGTATTTATTATACAATAGTAGCCCGTTTTTGGCAATGGACATATTAGACAAAAACCGAACTGATTTTTGTTGACATATGACCAAGTGCGATGGCCTTTGCGATGATAACGAGAGAAGAATATTGAAAAAAGAAAGATGCCCTTCACTTGAAGAGCATCTTTTTGTATTTACTGAATTTCGATCAGAGATTCATCCCACATAGCGGGAGCCTCGTAGCCGAGAAGATTGACCATGGTGGCGGCCACGTTCGAGAGGCCGAAGGTTCCTTCGTCCTTCTTCATTTTGTAGCCGTCGGCGTAGAAGTTGTCGTAGATGATGCAAGGAACGGGGTTGAGCGTGTGGCTGGTCTTTGCCTTGAAGCTTCCGTCCTTGTTTGCCTTGGGTGTACCCGTTTTCTTGTCCATCTCGTACATCTCGTCGGCGTTTCCGTGGTCGGCGGTGATGGGGGCCACGCCGTGGAGCTTGTCAACAACGTCAAGAATGCGCTTCAGCTGCAGGTCAAGCGCCTCCATCGAGCAGCAGGTGGCCGCAAGCGAGCCCGTGTGACCGACCATGTCACCGTTGGGGAAGTTAACGCGCAGATAGCGGTACTTGCCCGACTCAAGACATTCGATGAGCTTGTCGGTGATCTCGGCGCACTTCATCCAGGGTCTCTGCTCAAAGGGAACCACATCCGAGGGGATCTCGATATAGGTCTCAAGGTCCTCGGAGAACTTGCCCGAGCGGTTGCCGTTCCAGAAATACGTTACATGACCGTACTTCTGCGTCTCGGAGATCGCAAGCACGGGAATGCCCGTTGCCGCCATATATTCGCTCATGGTGTTGGAGATTTCGGGGGGATTTACAAGGAAGCGAGAGGGAATATGCAGGTCGCCGTCGTATTCGAGCATACCCGCATAAATCACCTTGGGATAACGAACACGGTCGAATTTATCAAAGTTTTCATCGTCGAATGCCTTGGAGATCTCGATCGAGCGGTCGCCGCGGAAATTGTAGAAGATCACGCTATCGCCGTCCTCGATCGTGCCGACGGGCTTGCCGTCCTTGGTGGTCACGAAGGGAGGAAGATCCTGGTCGATGACGTGAAGCTCGTTTCGATAGGTCTCAACCGCCTCGGCCGCGCTTGCAAAGGCTCTTGCGTCACCGAGAACGTGCGTGTGCCAGCCGAGCTCTACCATGTGCCAGTTGGCCTCGTAGCGATCCATCGTGATCTGCATTCTTCCGCCGCCGCTTGCGATGCAGATATCAAAGCTATCGTCGCGAAGCGAAGCGAGGAAATCCTCAAAGGGAAGAATATAATCGAGCGCCGAGGTCTCGCCCACGTCACGTCCGTCAATGAGAACGTGAACGCGAACCTTGGCAACGCCTTCCTTCTTTGCCTGCAGGATCATGCTCTTTAAGTGGTCAATGTGCGAATGCACGTTTCCGTCCGAGAAAAGACCGAGGAAATGAAGCGTAGAAGCGTTTTCCTTTACGCCTGCAACGACGGTCTGCCAAGTCTCCGAGGCAAACATCTTGCCGCTTTCGATTGACTGTGTGACAAGCTTTGCGCCCTGCGCAAAGACCTGACCGGCACCGAGGGCGTTGTGACCGACCTCGGAGTTACCCATGTCGTCGTCCGAGGGCAGACCAACGGCGGTGCCGTGTGCCTTGAGGGAGACCATGGGGTATTTTCTCATCAGCATATCGAGCGTGGGAGTGTACGCACCTGCTACGGCGTTGGCTACCGTGTCGGGAGCCAGACCTACACCGTCCATAACGATCGTAAGAACGGGGCCCTTGACACCCTCCCACTTTTTGAGTTCTTGAAGCTTTTTATCCATGTGACAAATCCTCCTAAAAGAAATGAAATTACAAACATATATAGTATAACGGTTTCTTATGAGAATATCAAGGGGAAATACAAAAAATTTACAACTTTCCCGCAAAAGCACTTGAAAAAAAGAAGAAATGGAGATATAATAAAGGGGTAACAATACATTTGAGAAAGGATTTAAATAAAAATGGCAGAAGGATGCACACACGATTGCTCGACCTGCTCGAGCAACTGTTCTTCAAGAAAGCCCGAAAGTCTCCTTGAGGCGCCCAACGCCCTCAGCAACGTCAAGCACGTGATTGGCGTGGTCAGCGGCAAAGGCGGCGTCGGAAAATCGCTCGTTACCTCGATGCTGGCGGTGCTGATGCAGAGAGCGGGCTATAAGGTAGGAATTTTGGACGCGGATATCACCGGCCCGTCGATCCCCAAGGCGTTTGGCATTAAGCCGGGCGTGGAGGGCGGCCCCGAGGGGATGATCCCGCCGCACTCTACCACGGGAATTGACGTGATGTCGGTCAATCTTCTTCTGGAGGAAGAGGATAAGCCGGTCGTATGGCGTGGCCCCGTGATCGCAGGCGTGGTAAAGCAGTTCTGGAGCGAGACGATCTGGAACGATATCGACTATTTGTTCGTCGACTGTCCTCCCGGAACGGGCGACGTACCGCTTACGGTCTTCCAGTCACTTCCGCTTGACGGTATTGTGATCGTCAGCAGCCCGCAGGAGCTGGTTTCCATGATCGTGGCGAAGGCGGCCAATATGGCAAAGCTGATGAACATTCCCGTGCTTGGTCTTGTGGAGAACATGAGCTACGTGCTTTGCCCCGATTGCGGCAAGCATATCAACGTCTTTGGCGAGAGCCACATCGGTGAGATCGCCGAGAAATTCGGTTACGATCTCCTCGGTCAGATCCCGATGGATCCCAAGCTTGCGGCACTTGTTGACCGCGGAATGCTTGAGCTTATGGAGAACGATTATCTTGACAGAGCAGTGAAGGTAATCGAAGAAAAGCTGAACAAATAATGAGCATCAAAGCAGATCGGCACTTTGGGGTGAGCGGCAATACGCTAAAGATACTTGCGGCAATCGCCATGCTGTCAGACCATATGGGGCGTATATTTTTCCCCGACGAAAAAATCTTTCGCATTGTCGGCAGAATTGCGCTCCCCATATTTGCGTTTATGATTGCCGAGGGGTGTAGGCATACGCGAAATAAACTCCGCTATTTTATCACGGTGTTTTCTTTGGCGGTTGTGTGCCAAACGGCATATTTTATTTACGATGGCGATACGTATATGGGGATTCTCGTTACGTTTTCGCTTTCGATACTTACCATATATGCACTGCAGGCTTTTAAAGAGGCATGCTTTGATACGGAAAGCACGCGATTCAAAAAAATTACTTTCTTATTCCTTTTTGTCCTCAGTGTAGGTGCCGTATATTTTCTCAACACGGTTTTGAAGATTGATTACGGATTTTACGGATGTATGCTTCCCGTGTTCGCGGCAATATTTCATCCTGCGGCGAATGCAAGCGAAGCGTATATCAAACGATGGGATAAGATTCCGATTCACGTTGCATCTCTTGCCGTCGGGGCGTTGCTTCTTGCCGTTACGCGCCAACCGATTCAATATTGGTCTTTTGTGGCTTTTATTCCGTTGCTTTTGTATTCGGGAAAAAGAGGAAAACTGCGTATGAAATATTTTTTCTACGTTTTTTATCCGTTGCATCTGCTGCTTCTCGAAGGCATTTATATGCTGATACACTAAAAAATCGACAGACTTCATGTCTGTCGATTTTTTTATATTTGCGCGTGATGTTTTCCATGTCGGTCGGTAAAGCCGGCCTTGGTAAAGCCGTGTTCCAAAAGAAGCGTTTGTGCCTTTTCAAAATGTGCGCAAAGTGATTCGGTTTTGTGGGCGTCACCCGAAAGCACAACCTTGCCGCCCATCTTTTTAAGTTCGGTCAGAATGGGGGAAGCGGGGTAGGGTGAGGTACGGTAGCCGCGACTGATCGCGCCCGAGTTGATCTCAAACACC
>JAZTWS010000242.1:0-2285 GCA_045636005.1 Eubacteriales bacterium
TGCGAAAGCAGGTTTTTGAAAAGCTGACCGTACTCCCCGTCAATTATTTTGACACACACGCAACGGGCGACATCATAAGCCATCTGTCGTATGACATCGACACCATCAACAGTACGCTTTCGCACGATCTGATACAGGTTATGACAAGTATTTATACCGTGGTCGGTTCTCTCATTTTTATGTGGCGGATATCCAAACCCATGATCCTTATATTTGCTCTAACCGTTCCGGTATCGATCCTCTTCACGCGCTATCGCTCCAAGGTGGTTCGTCCGCTCTTTCGGCAGAGAGCCAAGAAATACGGAGAATTGAACGGCTTTGCAGAGGAGATGCTGACCGGCTCGCGCACCATCTCGGCCTACGGAAGACAGGAAAAAATATCCTCTCGCTTTAACAAAATAAACGACGAGGCGATGAGTGCCTTCTATAAAGCAGAGTACCAAGGCGCCTTACTTTTCCCAACGATCAATTTTATCAACAATATCTCGCTTGCACTTGTGGCAACGGTGGGCGGCATCTTGTATATGTACTCCCAAAACGGAACGCTGCTTGACACCTCCCTCTTCTTCATTACGCTTGGAGGCGTGGCGCAGTTTGTGCAGTATTCCAGAAAATTTGCAGGACCGATCAACGAGTTCTCCAATATTCTTCACGAGTTCCAGTCTGCCTTCTCCGCGGCAGAACGTGTTTTTGCCATTCTGGACGAACCGCCCGAGAAAGCGGATTCTCTCGACGCCAAAGCATTTACCGACGTCAAGGGTGACGTGTTCTTACATGATGTAACCTTTGGGTATTCGGCAGATAAAACCATATTGAAAAATGTGTCGGTAACCGCCAAGAAGGGACAGACGGTTGCCATCGTTGGCCCAACGGGTGCGGGAAAAACCACGATTATCAATCTTCTTATGCGCTTCTACGATCCGCAAAGCGGAGAGATACGCATGGACGGCATTCCCGCCATGGACATCAAACGCAAGGATCTGCGTCTCGCCTTTACAATGGTGCTTCAGGACACATGGCTCTTCTGCGGTACGATCTACGACAATATAATATACGGCCGAGAAGACGCGACCCCCGAGGAAGTATACGCGGCGGCAAGATCCGCAAGGATCGCATCGTATATCGAGGGATTGCCCGACGGATATCATACCGTGCTTTCGGACGACGGCGTAAATATTTCCAAGGGACAGAAGCAGCTTATCACCATCGCCCGTGCCTTCCTTTCCAAAGCACCCGTTCTCATTCTCGACGAGGCCACCTCCAACGTCGACTCGCGTACCGAAATACAAATACAAAGCGCAATGAATGAGTTGATGAAAAATAAGACCTGCTTCATCATAGCCCACCGACTTTCCACCATTCAGAATGCGGACACGATTCTCGTAATCAAGGACGGAAAAATTATCGAGCAAGGAAACCACGAGGAGCTGCTCCGTCGGGAAGGCTTTTATTTCTCTTTGTATCATTCTCAGTTTGCATAATAACCGAATAACCACCCCAAAAGTTCGGTAAAACGATTGGGAAAGACCGCTCCAAGCATACTTGTGGCGGTCTTTTGTTTTTTGCAACAAAAGAACTTTTCCTCATATCTAACATGTAAAACAGTGTGTATTTGTCTGTACAGCGGCGTCGCCTTTCGTTAACACAAATTTTATGCAAAACAAAGATATTGCCTAAAAATTCATAAAAAATTCATAAACTTCTGTTATACTATATACTGGTAAAAGTTTTATGTAAAAAGGAGTACACATCATGGCATTGACATACATCACCAACGGCAAGATCGTTCTTCCCGATTCTGTTGTGTGCGACAAAGCTCTTGCGTTTGACAGTGAAAGCGGCAAGATATGCGGCGTGGTAGACGATCTGCCTGCCGACGCACATACCATAGATGCAAACGGCAACTACGTTGCACCGGGACTTATTGATATCCATATTCACGGCTATCTTGGAGAGGACACCTGTGACGCCAATCCCGAGGGACTGAAGAAAATGGCTTACGGCATTGCCCAAAACGGAGTCACCGCCTTTCTTCCCACGACCATGACGGTTGCCAAAGACGAGATCGTAGCCGCGCTTCATGCGGTACGCTCTCTCAAGGAAGAAAGCAAGACGTGGGACGGCGCGGAGATCCTCGGCGTCCACGCGGAGGGGCCGTTTATCAATCCTTCGAAAAAGGGCGCGCAGGCGGAGGAAAACATTCTCGCCCCCGACGCCGACTTTATTCTTGAAAATTCGGATATCATCACGTCGGTTACACTCGCGCCCGAAATGGACGAGGGCCA
>JAZTWS010000243.1:0-4067 GCA_045636005.1 Eubacteriales bacterium
AAGCTTTTTCAAAAGCTTGTGGGGTGTGGGGCAACGCCCCACATAAACACACCGACAAAACAAAATTTGAAGTGGGATTATGAACAAAATGAAACATTTGAAAAAGCGGTTGACAACGGGGGCGAAAAGGCATATAATTAACAAGTTAATGATTAACGAGTTAACGAAAGGGCAGGACATGAACGAAAAAGAAAAAAGAGAAAAGCTTCGCCGCGTTTGCCGTTTGTTTATCTGCACCGACCGTCAGCATCGCAAGAAGGTGGAGAGCTTTGCCGCCGAACTTGGCGTGCATCGCAGTCAGCACTTCGTTTTGATGCGTATTGCCGACGCGGGCGGCTCGGCCTCGCAAAAGGAACTGGCCGAGCGGTTGGAGATAAGCCCCGCGGCACTGGCCGTGACCTTAAAAAAGCTGGAGAGCGGCGGTTATCTTGAGAAAAAGAAGACCGAGAGCGACTCGCGCCACAACGACGTCAGCCTCACCGAAAAGGGATGGGACGTGCGGCGTGTGTCGGAGGAAAAGTTCGCGCGCATCGACGCGCAGATGTTTGACGGCTTCTCGGACGGGGAGCTGGAGACGTTGATCGGCTTTCTTGAGCGAATGCAACAGAATCTTCGGGCGGACGATGGGCCGTCAAGTGTGAAATGAGGTGTATACTTTGAAAAGATGGTTTCCTTATATTAAGCCCTATTGGCCCTATTTCGTTTTGGGCCCGCTTTGTATGATTGTGGAGGTTATCGGCGAGGTGCTGATGCCAAAGCTTTTGTCTTACATCATCAATTTTGGTATTGAGGGCGCGGCGGCCGAGGGCACGCGCGTTCCCGGATTTATTTTGTGGCTTTATGACGTCCTTGGCTCGAACGCGGGCTTTATCCTTGCGATTATGGCGGGCATGATCCTCACGGCCATCCTTATGATGATCGGCGGCGTGGGCGGTGCGTACTTCGGCGCGAAGGCGGCGGTCAATTTTGCCACCGATCTGCGTGCAGACCTTTATCGCAAGATTCAGGGCTTTTCCTTTGCCAACATCGACAATTTCAGTACGGGCTCGCTCGTAACGCGTCTTACCAACGACGTTACGCAGCTGCAGAACTTCTGCAACATGATGCTCCGTATGTTCTTCCGTGCGCCCGGTATGATGATCGGCGCGCTCATTATGGCGATCGCGGTCAACCCCTCGCTTTCGGTGGTGCTGGCCGTGTCGATCCCCGTGCTTGTGGCGGGCATTGCCATCATTATCGGACGCGGCTTCTCGCGCTTTGCGCGGATGCAGACCAAGATCGACGCGCTCAACTCCACCGTGGGCGAAAACCTCACCAACGCGCGCGTGGTAAAGTCCTTCGTGCGCGAGGATTTTGAGCGTGAAAAGTTTGGCGCGGCCAACCGCGACCTGAAGGAAAACGCGGGCAACGCTATGCGCAACATGATCATAATGCAGCCCCTTATGACCTTCGTGATGAACGCCACGGTCATTGCGGTGCTTTGGTTTGGCGGCAATCAGCTCGTGGGCGGCGAGATGTCCACGGGAGACCTTGCGGCCTTCGTGACTTACATCACGCAGATCCTTTCTTCTCTTATGATGGTATCCTTCCTTTTCGTCATGTTCTCGCGTGCGATGGCATCGGGTAAGCGTATCAAGGAAGTGCTCGACGAGAAGATCGACATTGCCGACTGTGAGCGTCCCTCGGATGCACGCGTAACGCGTGGTGAGATCGAGTTCCGCGACGTAAGCTTCCGTTATTATAAGAACAGTGACGAGCCCGTGCTTGACCGCATCAATCTGAAGATCGGGGCAGGCGAGACGGTGGGAATTATCGGTTCGACGGGCTGCGGTAAGACCACGCTCGTGTCGCTCATTGCCCGTCTTTACGATGCCGACGAGGGGGCGATATATGTGGACGGCGTGAACGTTCGCGACTATGAGCTTTTCCATCTGCGCGAGGGCGTAGGCATGGTGCTTCAGAAGAACACGCTCTTCTCGGGCAGCATTCGCGACAATCTGCGTTGGGGAGACGACGAGGCGAGCGAGGAGGAGATTCGTGCCGCCGCCGATGCCGCACAGGCAGACGGCTTTATCCAAAGCTTTACCAAGGGGTATGACACCGATCTCGGACAGGGCGGCTCGAACGTTTCGGGCGGTCAGAAGCAAAGGCTTTGCATTGCGCGCGCGCTTCTCAAAAAGCCCAAGATCATTATTCTTGACGACTCGACGAGCGCGGTGGATACCGCGACCGAGGCGCGCATTCGCGAGACCTTCAAAACGGGGCTTAAGGACTCGACCAAGATCATCATTGCCCAGCGCATCGGCTCGGTGCGCGACGCCGATCGCATCGTCGTGATGAACGAAGGTAGGATCACGGGCGTCGGTACGCACGATGAGCTTTTGGCGGGCAATCAGGAATACGCCGAGATCTATTATTCGCAGGTAGATAAAAAGGACGAGACGAAGGGAGGGGAAGAGAATGGCAGCAAGAACGCTTGAAGAACTGCAAAAGCAGTATAGCTCCAAAAAGCACGCGGCCAAGGGCGGCATGATGGGCGGCCCGGGCGGACGTCCCGGCGGACCCGGCAGAGGAGGCCCTCCCGGTATGCGCGCCCACGGCAAGCCGAAAAACACCAAAAAGACGGTAAAACGCTTGCTTTCCTATCTGAACCCTTACCGCGCAAGATTGGTTTTGGTTCTCGTTTGTATGCTTTTCTCCACAGCCTCCTCGCTTGTGGGCGGCTATATTCTCCGTCCCGTCATCAACTCGCTTGTGGAAGCGGGCAAAACGGTAGACGAGCGCCTTACCTACCTTGCCTTGATCCTTTGCGTGATCGGGGGCGTGTACCTCGTGGGCGTGGCGGCAGGCTATATTCAGGCGCGGCTTATGCTCTCGGTTTCGCTCGGTGCCACCGAGAAGCTTCGTAATGACCTCTTTAACAAGGTGCAGAATTTGCCCGTTCGCGTGTTTGACGGCGACGCCAACGGTGAGATCATGAGCCGTTTTACCAACGACGTTGACAACATCGACATGATGCTCAACAACACCGTGGTGAGTCTTATTTCGGGTACCATCAATATTGTGGGAACCGTGTGCATGATGTTCTACACGAACGTGTGGCTCACGCTCATTACCGCGCTTTTCGTGCCGATCTTTCTTTTCGGCGGCGCGGCCATCGGAAAGAAATCGCGGAAATACTACGTTGCACAACAGGCGGCGCTCGGTGCCATCAACGGTTACATCGAGGAGTCGGTCTCGGGGCAGAAGGTCATCAAGGTCTTCAACCACGAGGGCATCTGCATCGAGGAATTTGACAAAATGAACGACGATATGCGCGATAAACAGTTCAAGGCGCAGTTCTTCGGCGGTATCATGGGGCCTGTGCTTGGCAACGTCAGCCAGATCAACTACGCGCTTACGGCGGGCGTTGGTGGACTTCTTTGTCTCGCGGGCGGCTTCGACGTGGGCGGACTTACGGTGTTCGTGGGCTATTCGCGTCATTTCTCCATGCCCATCAACCAGATTTCGCAGCAGATGGCCACCATCTTTTCCGCGCTGGCGGGTGCCGAGCGTGTGTTTGAGCTGATGGATCGCGATCCCGAGCCCTCGGATGCCGAAGGAAAATTCGACGGTGAGCGTATCCGAGGCGACGTGGTGATGCGTGACGTGACCTTTGGCTACGAGCCCGACAAGATGGTCTTAAAGAACATTTCGCTTTACGCGCATCCCGGACAAAAGATCGCCTTCGTCGGCTCGACGGGTGCGGGCAAGACCACCATTACCAACCTTTTGAACCGCTTCTACGACATTCAGTCGGGCGTGATCACCATTGATAACACCGACATTAAGGATTACAAGATCTCTGCGCTTCGCCGTAACATTGCCATGGTGCTTCAGGACACGCATCTGTTTACGGGTACGGTCAAGGAGAACATTCGCTACGGCCGTCTCGACGCGACCGACGAGGAGGTGGTTGCCGCAGCCAAGACCGCTTCGGCGCATAGCTTCATTATGCGTTTGGAGAAGGGATATGACACCATGCTCGAGGGTGACGGTGCCAATCTGTCGCAGGGTCAGCGTCAGCT
>JAZTWS010000244.1:0-5313 GCA_045636005.1 Eubacteriales bacterium
AACACACCGACAAATCAAAAATTGAAGAATAAATAAAATTTCGGGGGACTATCAAAGTCCCCCTGTTATTATTTACTTAACGATCGGCTTAAAGGCGTTGCTATTGAAGACGAGCGTGCTGTAAAGGAAAAGCACGTCAGCCTCCTCAAACACTCTCTCGGGAATGCACTCGTAAAGGCCGTTCCAGCCGACCATAACGTTATAGTCGATCGAGCGAATGTCAATAACGTAGATGGTCTTATACGCCTCGGAAAGCAGGGGCAGAATACTTGAGCCAAAGGAATCACGGAACACGATGAGCGTGTCCTTGTTCTCGCACTTGTTGTTGACGATACGCATCACGGGATTGCCTGCCGCGCCCGAGAGGAAGACGTTGTAACCGTCCTCGCCGCCAAAGAGATCGAGATTGTACATCGGGACCTCCTCCATCTTCATGCCGCCCTCATACTTGTAGTTGTAAACCTTCACACCGCTCAGAGCTTCATTTGTAAGATAGGTGATCTTGTCAGGCGTCGGATTCAGCGCGCTCTGGCCGTGATATACTCCAAAGAAATCGCCGTCAATGGTGATCTTTTCGTACTCACCCGAGAGATACTCCGAAACACCGAGTCCCTCGGCAAGCTTCATAAGCGCACCGAGAATTTCGGGCTGATTCCAGTGGGTATCGGTCTTATAATAGTCCGCAAGCTCCAAGGAATCGAAAAGGTCGATATACTCGGTACCTTCAAGTGCCTCTCTCACGGTTGAAACCAGCTTCTCGTAGTCGGGACTTGCGTAGCCGTAGTCCTTCGAGAAGTAGTAATTCTTGTCGGGAATGATCGAGACGAAGGCATCCCCCTTGCTATCCTTGAAATATTGCTCGTAAATGTGCGCAAGAATGTCAGCGGAGTTGTTGACAAAGCCGTTATTGAAGCTACTCTCCACCTTCACGATATATCCGTCCTCGACGGCAAGGCCGTTGTTTTCCTTAAGGCCCAGCACATTCATCTGAAAACGCGCCTTGATGCCGCGGAAGAACTCGCGGAAGGGGAACTGATCGACCGAAAAGTCCTCAAATCCCTCAATCGCAGTCTTGTCCTTGATGCTTTCCCACGAAATATCGCTCGGGAACTGCGCAAGGGGGCGTCGCTCGGCCTCGGACATCTCCTTGGGGTTAAAGAAGCCGCACACCACGGCCATCACCGTAAAGAAAGCGATAAACAGAGCGAAAAGAACGGTGACGACTATATTTTTTACTTTATTTTGCATCGTAATTTCCTCCGTTTAGAATCTGAAGTAAAGGAAGGGGCTGAACGAGCCGTCCACGAAGTAGGCCGTTACGGTCATAAGGATCGCAAAGACGAACAAAGGCTCAAGCACGTTCATCACCGCACCGCCCACGCGCGTTGCCTTGATCTTGAGGGCCGTGTTCTTAACGATCGGCGTAGCACCGACAAAGCCCACCAAAAGCACAAGACTGTAGCTTAAGATATAGTAGCCGGTCTCCTTCGTGAAGAAGGGCAGGCCGCCTGCACCGAAGAGTGCGCCCACGTCGTGCATCGCACCCGGAAGCCCGTTTCCGCTGAAGATCACGAAGCTGACAAGCACGATAAAGAGCAGATAGATATGCGAGAAAACGGCGGGAAGCTTATCGAAGAACTTCTTTAAGAAGAACTTCTCCAGCATCAGGAAGATCGCAAAATACAAGCCCCAAATGATAAACGTCCAGTCTGCGCCGTGCCAAAATCCCGTGGCAAACCAAACGATCAGAGTATTGAGCACCCAACGCGGCACCGACACGCGATTGCCGCCGAGCGGGATATACAGATAGTCGCGGAACCAAGAACCAAGCGACATATGCCATCTTCTCCAGAACTCTGCCGCACTCTTCGAAATGAAGGGATAGTTGAAGTTCTCAAGGAAGCGGAAGCCGAACATGCGGCCCATACCGATGGCCATGTCGGAATAACCCGAGAAGTCGAAGTAAAGCTGAAGCGAAATGGCGATCGCGTACACCCAATAACCGACCACCGACTGCTCGTCGGAGGCCATCAGCGTGCGCGCCAGCGCACCAAAGCTATCCGCGATCAGCACCTTCTTGCCAAAACCGATGATCAGGCGGGTAACGCCCGACGCAAAGCCCTCAAAGCTATGCTTACGGGAGGAAAGATCCTCCTCCACCGTGGTATAACGGACGATGGGGCCCGCAATCAGCTGCGGGAAGAGCGCCACGTAAGTAGCAAGACGGATAAAGCTCTTCTGCACCTTGGCGTCACCGCGATATACGTCAACGGTATAGCTGAGCGTCTGGAAGGTGTAGAAGCTGATACCGATGGGAAGCGCAAGCTCAAGAAGCTTAAGGCCGCCACCCGTCAGCGCATTTATATTATCAATAAAGAAATTTGCATATTTAAAGTAGCCAAGCACCGCAAGGCTGGAGACCACGCTGGTGCAGACAAAAACCTTCGACCATACTTTTCCGCGAAGCTTGTCGATGAGAAGCCCGTGAATATAGCTCGAAAGCGTCGTGGCAACCATCAAAAGCGCGTAGGTCGGCTCGCCGTACGCATAGAAAAAGAGACTGGCGATCAGAAGAATGAAATTCTTGACCTCAAAATAAACGCTCTCTCCCGTCTTTTTCTTGTAGATCCTCAGCTTAAAGGGAGCAAGGAAATAGAGGAAAAGGACGGCGGGAAAGAAATAGTAAAGAAACGGAATGCTCGAAAAAAGCACGCGAATTTCCTCCTTGTTTCAAAATAACATCGGGGGCGGGGCTAAATTAGCCTCGCCCCCCAACCACCCATGAAATTATTGTGAAGCTATTTTTTACGCCTCGGTATTGATCATAAGAACGAGGGTCTCGCCGTATGCACCCCAAACGGCCTCGGTTCCCTCGGGAATGTTCATGCCAAGATTCCAATCGCCCCAAGCGTCAGGCAGCATGCCGATCTCGATCTGGAACACGTAGATGGCCATCTCGCCAGCCTTAACAACAGCGCCGTTGGAGTAACCGCCGATCTCCCAGTTGAAGCCGTCGATCACGGTCTCCATGTCAAGAGCCTCTACGTCAGCCTCTACGTTACCGATAGCACCGCCCATTGCGATGGCGTAAGCTACGTCCTCTGCAAGAGAGGTTGCACCAAAGTTCTGCATATAAGAAACGAACTCATTCCAAAGAGCCTCCGCCTTGGAGCCTTCCGCGAATGCAGGCTTGATCGTGGTGGAGCTTCCGCCCTGTGCGCTGGGCATCTCGGCGGGAGCAAGCACGGTCAGTGCATAGTTGTCTACCGCACCGACGGTGGTGGTCTCAGCATCTCCGCAGATCATATAGTTCGGGTCGATATTATCGTTCAGAAGCTTTACGAACTCACGAACATTTGCCGACTCATCGAGCTCAAATACGTAAATCAGGAAAGGCGTGCCGCCCATCATCATGTTGATCAGCATAGAAGCGCTCTTAAAGCCACTGACAAACGTGAAGAAACCGGTGTGAGCAAACTCCTCGAAAGGCTTCTCCGTCTCAACAGGCATGGAGCCAACCATCATGCTGCTCGTAGCTTTGCCCGATTCCGTCTCAAGCAGAGCGGCCATAATGGCATCGGCATTCGCACCCTTGTTTGCGGCAACGACGTTCTGGAAATCTGCCCAGAAGGCAGCACCCCACGTGCCTTCCTCCACAGTAGGCGCGATCACGTTATCTGCGGGAACCTCAGGGGTCTCGGGAGCCTCGGGCGTAGTAACCTCAGGCTCGGTTACTTCGGGCGTGGTCTCTGCGGGCGTGTTGCCGCAAGCCACGAGCGAAAGAAGCATAAGTACAGAAAGTGCAAGTGCAATCAGTTTTTTCATTGTTTTGTCTCCTTGTGTGTTTTATTTTTCAAAAAAGATTTTCATGTTGTCGGACGTCTCGCCCGCGGTCTTGTAGATCACGCGCTCACCGTTTGCCTCAAGCGTCATGCGTGATTCGAGTGCCGTCGGCACCCAGTAGAGCGTGCTGCCGCTCTCGGCCTTATAAGGAAGCTCGCAAAGCATCGGCTCGCCATCCTCCAAACGCCAAAGCTCACCGCCCGTAAGCGTCACCGTGATCTCGCCCTCACCCATCGGGGTAAAGCAAATTCCCGTCGGCTCCTCGGCTCCTCGGCTGAGTGCCATGGGCATCTCGCCCATCGCAAAGCTCTCGCCCGCACGGTCAAGGCTCTCGCCTCCCACGTTGATGTAAAGCTCGCTCGGATCACGCAAAAGCATGAACGAAAGCGTCACCACCATGATAAAACAAGCGGCAATCGCCGACGCCGAGCGAACAAAACGATTTGTCAGAACCACGCGCGCCGTCTTTTTCTCATGCGGCGCACCTGCGTCGGCAAGAATTTTTTCCATGAGGCCCTCGGGGGCTTTCACACTGCGATATTTCTCAATATCCTTGGAATCAAACATTCTTATAACGCCCTCCCTTCGGACTCGATGCTCTTTTTCAGCATCTCACGACCGCGCACAAGGCGCATCTTGACCGCCGAGACCGAAAGACCAAGCGCCATAGCTGTGTTCTCCACTGTTTTTCCCTCGAGGCAGTGAAGCAAAATGACGCTTTTGTATTTCGGGGGCAGACGGTCGACCGCCGCCAAGATCTCGCTTCCGTCGCCATCGGGCGCGTCGGGCTTGTCCCCGCTCTCCTCGAGCGGCGCAAAGCTGCGGCGACCTCTTTGACGTACGATGTCAAGGCTTCGGTTGACGGTCACGCGAATAAGCCATGCCTCCTTGTGCGTTTCGTCCGCGAAGATAGGGGCCTTTTCGAGAAGCTTTATGAAAACGTCGTGCACGGCGTCCTCGGCGTCCTCGCGTTTGCCCGTGTGCGAAAGCGCAATGCGGTATAGCATATCTGCGTAGCGACGGTATGTCGTTTCAAGCTGATTTTGAGCTTGGGGGGAAAATCCCATTTTTGATTCCTCCATATGCTAAACGTTTTTGGGTGCGCTTCGGTCACATTTTTTTGAAAAAATTTTTGAAAAAATTTTTCCGCCCTTCTCACACACTCCAAAAAGCACAAATTTCTTCATTATAATTATACACAAAAAAATCTCTCCCGTCAAGTAGGAGAGAAAAATTGAAGTTTGTCGGTGTGGCTACGCTTAAACCAAGCGAGGAAAGTTTTGATCAAACTTTTTCAAAAGTGTGCGGGGGTGGGGGCAGAGCCCCAAAAAAACGGCGTTTCTTTGCAAAGCGATTTATTCGTAACAAATTGGGGTTTGCGAAGCAAATTTGCGCCTTTGGTGCAAAACCAATTTGTTATCCGAGGTCGCGTAGCGAACTCGACTTTGGTGCCTCGGGTGTCAAAGAAAG
>JAZTWS010000245.1:0-2774 GCA_045636005.1 Eubacteriales bacterium
GCACCAAAGGCGCAAATTTGCTTCGCAAACCCCAATTTGTTACGAATAAATCGCTTTGCAAAGAAACGCCGTTTTCGTGGGGCGCCGCCCCACTCCCCGCAAGCTTTTGAAAAAGCTTGCCCAAAACTTTTGCGGCGGGTCTAAGCGTAGCCATACCGATAAACTTCAATTTACACTAAAGGAACTCTCATGAATTATATTTTACTTGTCATTTCGTGCCTTATGAACGGCCTTAAGAGCGTGTACGCCAAAAAGAGCAACGGGTGTTTGAGTGCTGCGCACAACATCTACACCTACAATTTCTATATGTTTCTCATCTCATTTGTCATCGTGGCGGTCTATGGGCTTATTACCTTTGCGGGACTTAGCCTCGCCACTGCGCTGATGGGGCTTTTGTACGGCATTTTTCTAATCTTCGCGCAGATCTTTCTGATCAAGGCCATGGATCTTGGCGGCGTGTCGGTCAGCTCGCTCTTTTACTCCTGCGGCTTTCTGTTGCCCACCTTCCTCGGCGTTCTTTTCTATAACGAGGAGATCTCCCTGCCACAGATCATCGGTGTGGTGCTTATCCTGCTCGCCTTTGTTGTAACGGCGGGCAAGGGCGAGCGACCCACGGCGAAATGGTTCCTTTTTGCGTTTTCTGCCCTTGTTTGCAATGGCGCAGTCGGCATCATGCAAAAGGTGTTCGGCATGTCGGCACATAAGACCGAGCAAAGCAGCTTTATGATGATCGCCTTTTTCGTGGGCGCGCTTGTTGCCTTTCTCTTGATGCCCAAGACCAAAAAAATCCTGCCGCCCGGGAGCTTTCTTAAAACCGTGGCGGTGTCGGGACTCTCACTCGGACTTGTCAACACCATCAACGTCTATATTTCGGGCGTTTTGCCCTCGATCATCGTCTTCCCAAGCGTCAACGGCGGTGGCATCATTACCTCGGCGGTTTTGGCGAGAATTCTCATCGGAGAAAAGCTTTCGACGCGGAAAAAGATCGGCATTGTGCTCGGCATCGCCGCTATTTGTTTGATCGCTTGGAAATAAAGGAACGTGTAGGGGGAACTTTTTACAAAAAGTTCCCCCTACAACCCCCAAATCCAAAAAAAACATAGTCTTTTCCGACTTTTTTTGAAAATTTGCAAAATCCCTTGACTTTCTTTTTGTTGGACTATATAATGTATTTAATATATTAAAGGAGGATTTCTCATGATCCGTTTTGACCAAAACGATAAAATTCTCGCCAATATCGCACGCGTGATCGAGAAGCGTCTGAAGGACAGAAACCGCGACGCCGACCTCACGCTCGTGCTTGACAAGAGCCTTCCCGAGCTTGAGAGCAAGTTCGAGGACGGCGTGATTTCGGGCGGTGCATATCCCGACATTCTTTACGTTGCCGGTAAATTCCTTCGCAACCCGAAGCTTGAGAACGGTAGCTTCAAGTCCTTCAAGCCGGTTTGCGGCTTGTATTGGGCAACACATAACCAGGGCTACGCCGAGACCGCACCCATCGAGGAGCTGCTTGAGGACATCGAGGACGAGGCACTCTGGGGCATGAATATCATCGAGGTCTGGTACGACCTTGCCCAGCACAAGGTGGAGGAGAGCGCTGACTTTATCGCGCGCCTTCTCACGCTTTTGAAGCACGCGAAGTCGCTCGGTCTTAAGACCGCGCTGACCACGATCTCCAACGAGGCGTTTGACGACAGCCCCGAGGAGCTTCGCGCCGACTGGACGTGCGGTCACGACGGCTACACGCTCAACCTCAACGCTCACTACCACCGCGAGATCTGCCCCTCGAAAAAAGGCGGCATGGAAAAGATCATCGAGTACCGCCGCAAGATGCTGGAAGCCTTTAAGGACGCCAATCCCGACATCGTAGGCATCGGCCCGTACGATCAGGGCGGCTGTACCTGTTCCGATTGCGCGCCTTGGGGCGGCAACGGCTACGTTCGCTGTGTCGAGGCACTTACGCCTGTGATCAAGGAATACTTCCCGAACGCGAAGATCGGACTTTCGACCTGGTATTTCGGCACCTTCCGCAAGGGCGACGTGAGCGAATTTGAGCTTCTGAAGAAGGCGATCGACGAGGGCAGACTTGACGAGGTGGCTTACATCACCAGCGAGCCTCAGGTTCACCCCTGGCCCTTTGAAAACTCGCTCGGCAGACCCATCATCGGCTTCCCCGAGATCAGTATGTGCGGCATCTTCCCCTGGGGTGGATACGGTGCAACGCCCGTTCCCATGAAGATCCAGAACCTTTGGGACGCCAACGCCGACAAGCTGGAGGGCGGCTTCCCCTACTGCGAGGGCTTCTACGAGGACATCAACAAGGCCATCGTTCTCCGTCAGTACCGCGACAATCAGCACGCGTCGGATACCGTAAAGGAATACCTCGCGTACGAGTGCGGCCTTGAGGGCGAGCTTCTTGACGAGGTTCACGCGGCCGTTATGGCAATGGAGGAGACCCACAAGCGCGGCTGGGAGCCCGGCCACCGCTACACCATTAAGGTGCCGGACAAGATCTTCGACATCGAGAAGACCATTCTGAAGGCGCACGAGCAGCTCCCCGAGCAGTACAAGAACTGCAAGAAGTGGAGACTGTTCTACTACCGTGCCGTCATCGACGCGTCGCTCGCGCGTAACGACTTCTACCGCGACGACATCGTATTGGGCTACTTCAACGAAATGATCGAGATGTACCACCTGTACAACGCCAACTGGTACGTTAAGCCCGACATCATGACCGACGAGAAGTACGGCCGTCCGCTTACCAAGGACGAGCT
>JAZTWS010000246.1:0-3063 GCA_045636005.1 Eubacteriales bacterium
GAAGAAGGTGCGCTCCTTGGTGCTCATATCAAACATAACGTAGGTGGTACCCGTACCCATACCCTCGGCAGTCTTTACGTTGTCCACGTTTACGCCTGCGTTTTCCATGTACGAGAGGGCAAGCTTGCCGTTCTCGTCGTCACCGATGAGACCGTACGCGTCAAGCTTGAGCGAGGGATCGATCTTGGCCAGGTCAATGATGGTGTTGGGAACACATCCGCCCACGGCCTTGGAGGAGGAGAGGATGGGGGCAAGCATCGAGGGCTTGGGATATTCGTTGATGTTGTTGAGAATGTCTACGATAATATTTCCCGCAATGGCAATGCCGCGGGTGTTCTTGGTTTCGCTCATGATATATCTCCTTTGGGTTGATGATTCGGCATATAATTATACAATATTTTAACATGTGATAGCTCTTTTGTCAAGGGATGGAAAATTGTTTTTGATTTTTTCGCGAAAACGATTGACAAAGCCCTTTTTTTATGCTATAAAGGACAAAAGAAAAGAAGGAGGAGAGGGCTATGGAGACCTTTTCGATCTATGTTGTATATACCGCGAAGGACGGTATGCGCGAGGGCTTTTTGCGAGCCATCGAGGCAGAGGGAATCCCCGCGGCCGTGCGCGCCGGGGACGGTTGCCTTCGCTACGACTATTTTTTGCCGCTTGATTCGGAAAACGACATTCTTCTCGTGGAGGAATGGGAGAGCGAGGAGAAGCAGCAGATCCATGTGGCACAGCCGCACATGGTGCGCTTGCGCGAGATGAAAAACGATTATATTGAGGCAACGCGCCTCGGTAAATTTCAATTTTTAGATTGATTTCACAGGAAAAAGGAGAAAAATATGGGAAACTTGAAGGCAGGATTTGCAAGAATTGATATCACGCCGCCTCTTGGCACGCGCCTTGTGGGCTATTACCGCGTGCGTCACGCAGACGGCGTTCTCGATCCGCTTTTGGCGACGGCGGTTGCCGTTTCAGACGGAGAAAGCACGGCGGTCATCATCAGCATGGACGTGATCGGCATGAATCAGCCGGCGGTCGATCGCATTCGACGCGGTGTGGAGGAGGCGCACGGCATTCCTTATGAGTACGTATTCGTTTGCTGCACGCACACGCACTTGGGCCCCGCTATGAGCAACAGTCACGACGGACTCGATCCTGCTCACGTGGATATGACGGTCCAGAAGGTGATCGGCGTGGCCAAAATGGCGATGAATGACATGAAGGACGCCGAAATGTACGTTAATAGCGGAAAGGCACCCGTTGAGATCTCGTTTATCCGCAACTTTATCATGAAGGACGGAAGCTGCGCGACCAACCCCGGCTTCCTCAATCCCGAGATCGACCATCCGCTTGGCGAGTCGGATCAGCGCGTGGCGCTTACCTACTTCAAGCGCGAGGGCGCACCCGAGATCGCGATCATCAATTTCCAGGTTCACCCCGACGTCATTTCGGGCTGCACCATCTCGGCCGACTATCCGCACTTCGTGCGCTCGACCTACGAGAAGGTCATCCCCAACTCGCGCGTTCTTTACATCAACGGCGCGCAGGGTGACTCCAACCACATAAACGTAAAGACTCCCGAGCATAAGCTTCGTAAGGGCTACGCCTTCTCCGAGCATATGGGACGCACCATTGCCGGCACGGCGTTCGCGCTTTACGCGATGGCCGAGAAGGTCGAGGGTTGTCCCGTCGTGGCCAAGCAGATCAACCTCGAAGTTCCCGTCAACAAGGCAAAGACGCCCGAGGAGCTGGAAAACGCCAAGCACATCAAAATGCTTCACGATACGGGGCGCGACAATGAGATCCCGATCCCCGAGGGACATAGCGCGATGTCGAGAACCACGGCGCTGGCGGCGGCCGAGCGCATGGTGGCGCTTGAAAACGCCCCCGACACCCGCACCCTGCACATCACGGGTCTGCGCATCGGTGATTTCGCACTCGTGGGCTTCCCCGGTGAGCCCTTTACCGAGATCGGTCTTGGTGTGAAGGCACTCTCGGATTACAAGATGACCTATATCTCCTGCTGCGCCAACGGCCATGAGGGCTACTATCCTTCGGCGGCGGCTATGGACGCGGGCAGCTACGAGGCGGCGGCCACCAAGTATTGTAAGGGCATTGCCGAAACGCTCGTGGCAACCGGTAAGCAGATGCTTGATGAGTTGAAGAGGTAAGATAAATTGAAGTTTATCTGTGACTTCATGGCTGCGCTTTGACGTAACAAATTGGGGTTTGCGTCAGCAAATTTGCGGTGTTTAGCTGCAAAACCAATTTGTTAACCGAGGTCGCGAAGCGAACTCGTAAAATCAAAATTTGAAATCTATAATAAAGGAGAAAGAATATGGGAAATTTGAAGGCAGGATTTGCAAGACTTGATATTACGCCTCCGCTTGGAACGGGGCTTGTGGGTTACTTCCGTCTGCGCACGTCGATCGGTATTCTGGATCCTCTGTTGGCAACGGCGGTTGCCGTTTCGGACGGCGAGAATACGGCGGTGATGATGAGTCTGGATATTATCGGTATCGATCAGGTCACCGTAGACCGCATTCGCTTTGGCGTAGCGGAGAAATGTGGCATTCCGCACGATGCGGTGTTTGTGGCCTGCACGCACACGCATTTGGCGCACGCCATTGCTTCGAACTACACCAACCCGGAGTCGGTGGAGGATATGGAGCAGGTCAAGCTGGTGATCAACAAGGCGATCGGTGTGGCGCAAATGGCCATTGCTGACCTGAAGGACGCCGAGATGTACGTGAATGCCGCCGAAACGCCCGTGGATATTTCCTTTGTCCGCCGTTTCCGGATGAAGGACGGAAGCTGTGCCACCAATCCCGGTTGGCTCAACCCGAATATTGACCACCCGCTCGGCGAGCCCGACAAGCGCGTGGCGCTTACCTACTTCAAGCGCGAGGGCGCGTCCGAAATTGCCATCATCAATTTCCAGGTGCATCCCGACGTGATCTCGGGCTGTATGATGTCGGCTGACTATCCGCACTTTGTGCGCAAGACCTACGAGACGGTCATTCCGAATTCGCTCTGTATGTATATCAACGGCGCGCAGGG
>JAZTWS010000247.1:0-5508 GCA_045636005.1 Eubacteriales bacterium
CCCCCCCTAAGGGGGGCACTAGGGTTCTCTATGCATACAAAAAGAGGTCAGTAAGAGCGCGAAGCGCTTCTTGGGCGAAGTCCTTGGAGCCGACGACGAGAAGCGGAGACTCTTTCGGGGGCTTGGTTTTCTTGAGCGTGCGGCGCAAGGTATCCTTTTCCAAGGTGACGGTCTCCCCGACGTATGCGCCAAGTGCGGTTTTTGCCGCGTCGGCAAGGTGGGGTTCGGTCCACAGCGTGAAGGGCGCGTCAACCCGATGGGGAAGTGCGGCAAGCGATTCGGCAAGCGCCGCAAGTCGCAGGGGGGTATCGGCGGCGTCGATCAGCCAAAGGGGCGAGAGTGAGAAAACGCGAAAGCAGAGCGGTGTCGAGAATGCCGAAAGTGCGCCTTGCAAATGTGCTTCTGTCAGGCGAAAGCCCTGCCGTACAAGTGCGCGATAGGTCTCGATCACGGCGAGTGCATTTCCTTTTTGATAGAGCGCAAGCGTAGGAAGGGAAAAGGGCGTGCCGCGGTAGGTAAAGTGAAGATTTCCGTTTTCCACCGCCGTTTCGCCTACGTCGTTTTTGGTGGGGAAGCTGAAGCGGCAATGTGTGGCGGCGGCGCGCTCGGTGAGCAGGCGGTAGACGCTTGGCTCGGTGGGTGCCGAGACGAGATCCTGCGGCGTGTCGATCAGCGGCACAAGCTCGGCCGCTTTTTCCATTGTGCAGGCGGTGAACAGACAGAGATTCGGCATGGCGAGCGCACTTGCGGCACTCGGTGCGCCGTTCAGCGCCGCCGCAACGACGCGGCAACCGCTCTCGGCAAAGAGCGTGAGCGCGGTGGCAAGAAGCATTTCCTCGTAGGTCGGGTCGGCAAGCCCCAGCTCGCGCGCGGCGTTCCATGCGCGTGTGAGTGCCGCGGCAAAGTCCTTGTGCGAGGGAGGCTCCTTGTCGATCTGTATAGCGCGGCGCGGGTCTGCCGTTGGCGTGAGCGAGACGGTACCCGCCGTGATCTTGCCCTGCCGCAAGAGCGAGGCAAGCAAAGAGGAGGCACTGCTTTTGCCTGCCTCTCCGATGATTTTTATGAGAAATGTTTTTTTCTGCGGATCTCCGAGTGCCGTGAGCAAGCGGCGTTCGCGTTCGGCGGTGGCCGACGGAGCGATGCGCGGCAGGCTCTCGAGATATTTCGTGGCGTGTGTTTCGTTCATACGCGTTATTTGCCGAGCAAGAAGGCGCGTGCCGCCTCGTATTCGCGGCGCGCCAGCGTTTCGGTCACGGGGTTGGGCGGCCGTTTGATCGCGCGCAGAAGGATATTCTTGGGCGTCTCCTCGGGGTCAATAAGCTCGATGGCGCGCGTGGCGTAGCCGTGGGCCTCCAGCAGCTTTAAGCGGAGCGCGTCGGTGGCGGCGTCGCAAAGTTTTTGGCGGAGCATCGAATGCTCGGTTACGAAAGCGAGCGGCGCGCAGTGGATGCTGTGGTTGAGCTCGTGATGACAGCAGGGAGTGGACAGAATGACCTTAGCCTTCCATGCGATCGCCTTTTCCAGCACCACGTCGGTTGCCGTGTCGCAGGCGTGGAGCGAGAGAACGAGCGAGGGGATGTGGTCGGGCGCGAAGGTGGTGATGTCGGCGCACAGGAAGTGCAGACCGTCAAAATGAAGCAGCTCGGCCACGTCGGCGCAGTATTCGATGACGTCGGGCTTGAGGTCGACGCCGTACATTTCGGTTTTTCGTCCGAGGATCACCGAAAAATAGTGATACGCGGCGAACGAGAGATAGCTTTTTCCGCAACAAAGGTCGGCAACGTAGAGCGTTCCCTCGCTTTCAAGCTCGGGCAGGATGTCGCGGATCTGCTCGAGAAAGCGGTTGATCTGACGGAACTTGGCGCGCTTGCGGTCAAGCACGCGGCCTTTTTCGTCGCTGACGCCGAGCAGCTTCAAAAAGGGCTCGGAGCCGCTTAAAATATGCGTTTTTTCGTTGTTGTTGCCGCGCGGAGCCACGGTTTCAACGTCGGCGGTATCCAGTTTTTTGAGAAGTGGCTTTTCACCGAGCAGCGTGACGGTGCCGGATTTCGAGCATTTCAGCTCGCAGTCGCCCGCCGTGGTCAAAAGATTGATCTGCGAATACGCCGAAAGGAGCGAAAGAAGTGCCTCCTCGTCGTCGGGCGAAAGATTTTTATGTACCGCCTTGTTGTCCGTAAGGAAGCTTTCGGCCTGCAGAGTAAGCTTGCCGCCGATTTGGCGCGGGGTGAGAACGGTTTTTTGAATGCTCTTGTCCTCGGGCTTGGAAAGCACTGCCTTTTTGAGCGTCTGCTTTTCGGCGGTGATGAGCAAAAGTGTGAGAAATCTTTCAAGCGGCGAAGCCGCCGTGTTGTATTCTTTCATTTGGACTCCTTGTTCTTTTTCGAGAAGGAAATCTTGCTTTCCTTGCCGTCAAGTAAGCGGCGGATATTGGAGCGGTGCATAAAGACGACGAGCAGTGCAATGGCCACCGCCGTGAGAGGAAACCAACCGATAAGGTAAGTCGAGTCAAGACTGCGCAGAAGGACGGGGAACATCAGTGCGCTTATCATCGAGCCGAGCGAGACGAACTTGGTGCCTGCCACGATCACGATGAAAATAAAGAGCAGAATGACGAAGATCAGCGGACGGGAAACCAAAATGACCATCGCGAGCGTGGCAACCCCCTTGCCGCCCTTGAAGCGATAGAAGCAAGGGAAGCAGTGGCCGAGAATAACGAAAAGCGATGCGATGGCAATGCCGTCCACCTTGGAGCCGGCGAGAGGGTTTAAGAGAATCGCGCCGATAAGAAGGGAAATGGCCCCCTTGAGCATATCGCAAACAAGCGTCAGCGCGGCAAGTCTCTTGCCGTAGGTGCGAAGCATGTTGGTGGTGCCTGCGTTGCCGCTTCCGTGCTCGCGGATGTCCTCGTGGTAAACGAGCTTCGAGAGAATGATGCCGAAATTGAGGCTTCCCAGCAGATATGAGGCGGCAATGGTGGCCAGCACGCAAAGAAAGAGAGCAAGTCCTTCGTTCAGGGCGGCGTTGCGGATCAGAGTTTGACAAAGGTCGTTTTTAAAATATAAAGGGCAAAAACCAAACATGATAGATTCTCCTTACTGCGTTTGTTTCGTACGGTTGAAAAGAGCATCCATGCGCCCTTTCATTTCCTTTTTCTTTGCTTTGGTTTCTTCTTCCAAATACGAGACTTCCTTCGGTACGCCGTCCACAAGCTCCGCTTCAAAGAGCGAGCCGCGCGCAAGACCTATGTCGGTCTCGGAAAATTCGTATTTTTGGCCGTCCTCGTCGTAGCAGACGGCAATGCCGCTCTCTATGCGGTCAACCGAAAATTTTCGTTTCAAGCGCATTCTCCTTTCCAAAAACATATATATCCATTATATCACATCTTCTAAAGATATTCAAGAGTTTCTTCGGAAATGGAAACAATGTTTCGAGTTTTGATTTATCGGTGTGTTTGAACGGCTACGCTTAGATGAGCGGCATAGTATGAAAGGCTCCCTCCGGGAGGGAGCTGGCGCCGAGTAGGCGACTGAGGGAGCCCGCGCAACTATAAAGTCTGCAAGCACAATGAAGTCGCGCAGGCTCCTTCCACCGCCAAGGGCGGTCCTTATCTCGCTGCGGCTCGGTCACGCCACGGCTCTGACTGCCATTTAGGCAGTCATTCACTACCGTGGCGCCGCTTCGCTACCCTCTCGGAGGGAGGCTTGGTTTGTGCACCTCGTTCATACAAGCATAGCCATACCGATAAACTTCAATTTATAATTAGAGAGAGGGAAGGGGCTTTTTGCAAAGCCCCTGTTGTTTTTGTTTTACGCCTTAACGGCGAGTGCGATATATTCCTTTACGCCAGCGATCTCGACGTACTTCTGTACGCCCTCGACCGACTCCACAACGAGCGTGGGAGCCTGTCTGAGCTCGAGCTTTCTTGCCAGCTCTTCGTTGTCCTCAACGAAAAGCTTTTCGTAGGCGATGCCTGCGGCGTCAAGGAGCGATGCGGCGATCTTGCACTTCGGGCAGGTCTTGGTGGCGAAGAGCATTACGCGTCCGTCGGCAAGTGCTTCGGGAGCGGCCGGCTTTTCGGCCACGGTCTCGGCTTCGTGCTTGAGCACCGAGGTGTCGATGTTGTAGACCAAACGATCCTTAAATTCCTGCGACTTACCGTCGTTCCAGTTCTGAACGGGGCGGTAGTAACCGGTGATACGGCTGTAGACCTCGGTGGTCTCGCCGCAGTGCGGGCAGGTGTAATGCTCACCCGTCAGATAGCCGTGCGTCTTGCAGACCGAGTAGGTGGGCGACATGGTGTAGTAGGGAAGTTTGTAATTCTCGGCGATCTTACGAACGAGATCGGCTGCGGCCTTCCAGGTGGGAAGCTTCTCGCCGAGGAATGCGTGGAAGACGGTACCCGAGGTGTAAAGCGTCTGCAGCTCGTCCTGAATGTCAAGCGCGTCGAAGATATCCGACGTGTAGCCGACGGGCAGGTGCGAGGAGTTGGTGTAGTAAGGCGTGCCGCAGCCCTTTTCGGTAGCCGTGCGGATGTCGGGGAAGCGCTTGAGGTCGTGCTTGGCAAGACGGTAAGCGGTCGACTCGGCGGGCGTTGCCTCAAGGTTGTAGAGGTCACCGTACATTTCCTGATAGTCCGAAAGGCGCTCGCGCATATGGTTGAGAACCTTCTTGGTGAACTCCTGCGTTTCGGGAGAGGTCATGTCCTTACCCAGCCACTTGGCGTTAAGGCCTACCTCGTTCATACCCACAAGACCAATGGTCGAGAAGTGGTTGCCGAAAGTGCCGAGGTAACGCTTGGTGTAGGGATAGAGTCCCTCATCGAGCAGACGGGTGATAACGGTACGCTTAATCTTAAGCGAGCGCGCCGCAATATCCATCATGTGATCGAGACGGGCGAAGAAGTTGTCCTCGTCCTCGGCGAGATACGCGATACGGGGCATGTTGATGGTAACGACGCCGACCGAACCCGTGGACTCACCCGAGCCGAAGAAGCCGCCCGACTTCTTGCGAAGCTCGCGAAGGTCAAGACGAAGTCGGCAGCACATGGAGCGAACGTCGGAGGGCTCCATGTCGGAGTTGATATAGTTGGAGAAATAAGGCGTACCGTACTTGGCGGTCATCTCGAAGAGAAGCTTGTTGTTCTCGGTCTCCGACCAGTCGAAGTTACGGGTGATGGAGTAGGTGGGAATGGGATACTGGAAGCCGCGGCCGTTGGCGTCACCCTCGATCATGATCTCGATGAAGGCCTTGTTGACCATATCCATTTCCTTCTGGCAATCCTTATAGCAGAAGTCAAGCTCCTTGCCGCCTACGATGACCTTCTGGTCGGCGAGGTCTGCGGGGACTACCCAGTCCAGCGTGATGTTGGAGAAAGGAGCCTGTGTACCCCAGCGGCTGGGGGTATTGACACCGTAGATGAAGCTTTCGATGGAATGCTTGACTTCGTTATAGCTCAGGTTGTCAGACTTGACGAAGGGTGCCAGATAGGTATCAAAGCTGGAGAATGCC